>DSBV01000041.1 GCA_011045955.1 Bacteroidales bacterium
ATATAGAGCTTATTTCCATTCAGCGGAAGAGAGCGGGATTTTTTCCCCTCTCTTTGCTGAAAAAATATTGATGTCATCCTCACCGAAAGTTGCATTTATTGGTTGAATTTAGGAATTAATTTATCCCGCGAAAAAAAAAATGAAAGTTGAAAATATGTCGATAATTATCTATATTAGCACCAAATATTTCCCTACTCGATGCGCAGGGCAAGAATTTATCTGGCAATAGTAGCGTATTTCACCCTTGTAAAGCGATTTTTAAGCAAACCGCTCCATGGGTTTGTTAAGCGCATCAGGCAGAAACTTGGCATTTTTTCAAACTCAAACAGTCCAAAAGGGAATAGAATTCTACCAGCCGGTTTTGAATTTTTCTATTGCGGCGGAAGCCATCTCAACCTTGGCCTTGAACAAGGCTTTTTAAATCAGTACCTAAGAAATTGATTCTTACTGTTAAGTAATTGACAGGCAGGCATTCTTCATTCTGTCATTAAACTATTGTTTAAAACAAACGATTAATTCTGAGCAAATCTATTACTAACCTAAACAATGTGAAGTATGAGAAAACAGCTATTAACCATTATTGCAACCGGTTTAACCACCATGGTTATGGCCGGTGGTATTGTAACCAACACAAACCAGAGTGCATCGTATGTGCGAATGCCTGCACAGGATGCCACATTGGGTATAGATGCAGCATACTTTAACCCGGCAGGGTTGGCTTTTATGGCCGATGGCTTTTATGTATCGATTAACAATCAGTACATAATCCAAACCAGGGAAATTACCAGCACATTCCCAGGTATGAACCGTACAAAGTTTGAGGGTGGTGTTACCGCACCTCTTTTCCCAGGTTTTTACATGGTGTTGAAAAAAGAAAAAGTTGCTTTTTCGCTGGGCATAAATCCAATTGGTGGAGGTGGAAGCGCAATGTTCAAAAACGGACTTCCTTCGTTTGAGCAGCAAGTTGCGGTTCTTCCTTCATTGCTCACAGATGCAGGGATAGCAACCACAGCTTACGAGTTTAGTTCACAGTTTGAGGGCCGTTCGCTTATGTGGGGACTTCAAGCTAACGGATCTTATGCTATTAATGATGTGATTTCGTTTAGCGTGGGTATTCGGTATGTTATAGCCCAAAACTTTTATACTGGATATATAAAAGATATTCGCATAAACCCTCAGCATCCCCTAAACCCTGCAGGCGCAGGACAAATGACATCCGCACCTGAATTCTTTGGTATCCTTTCAACTGTTGCAACTAATGCTGCAAATAGTTTAACTCTTTTAGTTGAGGGTGGAGGTGGTGAACTCACTCTCGGTCAAGCCGTATCGCAAAACCACTTAACTGAAGAACAAGCCACACAACTGGCTGCTGGCTTGGGTGTTCCCGATTACACAACTTACCCCGCTACAATATCACAAATCCAAACCGCTTACCAAACCAATGCTGCTACCATGGCAGCCTACTCTGCCATGACTTCCAATAAGGAGGTAGATGTTGAGCAGAATGGTTTTGGTTTAGCTCCTATTATTGGGGTTAATGTAAAGGTTAACGACCGACTAAACATTGGTTTTAAATATGAGCACAAAGCCAGTTTGAATGTTAAAAATAAAACCAAGAAGGATGATGCCAAGCTTTATCCCGACGGGGTATCGTACCCAAATGACATGCCAACAACCCTTTCATTAGGGGTTAGCTATAAGGCCACCCACAAATTAGGAGTTAGCGCTGGTGCTCACTACTACATCGACAAAACAGCGGCATATGGTAAAATTAAATCGCTTGATGACAATGGATTCCCTACATTCTATGAAAACAAGGAGGTTATTGATAACAACTTCCTTGAAATTGCTCTTGGCTTTGAATACGAACTCACCGATAAAATTTTGCTTAGCACCGGTTACCTGAGAACCCAGTCGGGCGTTAACATGAAATACCATAGCGACTTAAGTCATAGCCTTTCTACAAATACCGTTGGCCTGGGTGGTCGCTATCAAGTTTCTGATAAAATTGGGGTAAATATCGGGTTTATGAAATCATTCTACCTGATGCAAACTAAACCCTTTGACATCCCAGTTGTATATGACGAAACCTACAAGCGTTCAACAACTGTATTTGCTTTAGGCGTTGATTTGAAATTCTAGTTTTTTCGTATCTTAGTAGGGGCTGGTAATTTCCAGTCCCCTACTATTTTTTAAGCAAAATGAAAAAAATTGTTACACTTCTACTTCTTCTTTTTATATTTCAAATAAACCACGCTCAGGTAATTATTAAAAAACCCTTTGCAGCGGAGCTCTCGCACCCGGAACTTACCATTGATCAAATTGCTATTTTCCCTGACTCAACGGTAGTGAGCCTAACGGTAGTGAATAATGCCGATAGCAATGGTTGGTTTTGTGCCGATAAGAATATCTTTATGGAAAACCTGAATACCCGCCAACGGTATTACAGGATAGACACACATGGCATTCCAACATGTCCTGCAACCCATAACTTTAGCCGTAAGGGCGAAACCCTTTCATTTAAACTTATTTTTCCTCCAATCCCCAAAAACCTTAACAGTATCAACCTTATGGAGGATTGCAATATGGCCTGTTTCTTTTTTAAGGGCGTAATACTGAGCAATAAGCTAAACTCCGATATAAGGTTATTCAACCTGGGAATGGAGTTCTATGCCAAAAATGAAATTGCACAAGCAGTTGAATGTTTCACCAGGGTTGTTGAGGACATACCTGCTAATCCTACCCATGTTTATGGATATGCCTACTACCATTTAGTTATGATTTACAATAATAAAGGCGATAAACTCACTGCTGGTTTTTGGTTAAACCAGCTAAAAACATCAACTCTTCCGAACAAGGACTACTTTGTCCGAATGGTTAAGCGCGATACGGGAATGGAATAAAAAAAGGCGGCTCAATGCCTCTTTTTCAAAAATTATAGTTACTTCTACTTTTTTATCACGCCTGCTTTATACTTTTCGCCAATCACCTTAAGCATATCGTCGGTCATGGTTTCCAGGTTCCACTTGGAGTTCCATCCCCATTCCTCACGGGCGCAGCTATCGTCCATGTAGTTTGGCCAGCTATCGGCAATGGCTTTTTTAATAGGGTCGATGGTGTACTCCATGGTGAAAACGGGAATGCGTTTCTTAATGGCAGCGAAGATTTGTGAGGGTTCAAAGCTCATTGCTGTAACGTTGAAGCTGTTTCGGTGTTTAAGCTTTGATGGGTCGGCTTCCATGAGCTGTACGCAAGCATCGAGTGCGTCGGGCATATACATCATATCGAGGTAAGTGCCTTCGGGTAATGGGCAAACGTAATGTTTTTGCTGCACAGCACCATAGTAAATTTCCACAGCGTAATCGGTAGTTCCACCACCAGGCAGGGTTACGTTAGAGATAATTCCAGGGAAGCGAACGCTACGCGTGTCAACACCGTATTTCAGAAAGTAATAATCGCTAAGCATTTCGCCGGTAACCTTACAAATACCATAAATAGTGGTTGGGCGCATTATGGTATCCTGGGGTGTATTATCCTTGGGCGAAGTTGGCCCAAAGGCACCAATAGAGCTTGGAGTAAACACTGCGCAGTTGTTTTCACGTGCAATTTCGAGGGAGTTCATTAGTGCGCCTATGTTTATCTTCCATGCCAACTGAGGATTCTTTTCACCGGTAGCCGAAAGCAGGGCAACCATATTAAAAATGGTGTCAATCCTATACTTTTTTACTATTTCGGCAAATTTTTGGGCATCGAGTGCATCGAGTACTTCGAATGGGCCGTTCTGAAAGCGATGAGCGCAATTTGTATTGATGTCGGAAGCCACCACGTTATTTACACCGTATATCTTTTGAAGATGTGGCACCAACTCTGAGCCTATTTGTCCGCCGGCACCAACAATCAATATATTCTTCATGTTGTTATGTTTAAACGATGTTGAACTTATGATTTTTCGCAAATGTATATCATTTGCTTAACACTTCAAACCCAAACGCGCTGTTTAAATTTATATTTTTAAGTAGATTTTTAGAGTAGGAAATAAAAAAACCGCCTTGCAGCGGTTTGTGGGCCCAGCTGGGCTCGAACCAGCGACCCTCTGATTATGAGTCAGATGCTCTAACCTGCTGAGCTATGGGCCCAAAAAAACAGTTTTTTCTGTTTTTATTTTGGTTTGCAAAATTACATATTTGCATTTGAATTTTCAAATAGGGAGTACAAAAAATATTGACCACTAACAGCAACACGATGCCTGACAAGCTGATTATCAAAAATATAATACTTGACTTAGGTGGTGTAGTTCTTGATATAGATTACAACCTTACCCTAAAAGCCTTTGAAAAGCATGGCTTAACATTGAACGATAATAGTACATTTACTGGAAGCAATGAACTTTTTAACCAGTTCGACTGTGGTTTAATTAACCCTGATACCTTTAGGCAGGAATTCAACCATAGGTTTGGGGTTACTCTGAGCCCCAAGGAGTTTGATAATGCATGGAATGCCTTACTGCTGAACTGGGATACTGAAAGACTAAGCCTTATTGAACAATTAAAAAAGAATTACAGGGTATACCTACTAAGTAATACAAACGTTGTACACTTTAATTGCTATAACCAGCTACTTGTGGAGGAAACAGGTAAAGAGTTAAAGGAATACTTCCATAGGGCGCACCTTTCCTTTGAAATGGGTATCAGAAAACCACAAGTTGAAATCTTTCGGCGTGTGTTAAGCGAGAACGGATTAATACCCTCAGAAACGCTTTTTGTTGACGATACCCATGAGCACATAACTGCGGCCAAAATGTTAGGGATACAGACAATCCACCTCGAGGGCGGCAATCGGAACCAGCCGCTTGTTAAGGCGCTTAAGGGGTTTGTTTGGCAAAAGGGCAAGGATAAAGGATAAAGGTTAAAGGATAAAGGATAAAGTGGGATTTCAGATTCATTTTTTATCCCGGGTCATTCTTTTACGAACAAAGAGTTACGAACAACGACCAGCATTACCAGCCCCGTAGGGGCATAATATTTATAGCAAGGATAATCCCAGGTGAGCAGCGATGCATTGCATAGGCCAAAGAGCAAGAGCGAAACCTTGCATTGCAATAGGAAAGCATTACAAAAAGCGATTACCGGTTAACGACTCATATTGGGTAGAAGGGTTGAAGGTACAAAGCGATACTTCGGCGGACCTCAGCATAACAAAGTGAATGGAATGCCGTGGGTCTTGTCATTCCGAGTCCCTATAATTCAGGATAAACTATGCTGAGGAATCTTATCAAAGGATAAAGGATAAAGAGTAAAGAGCCTATCCCGTGAAGCGGGATTCAATATTAAATGGGATTTCTTTTACCACCAATCGTCAACTATCAACTTCGCCTGTCATTACCAGTATCTGCAAGGAATCTCATTAACTGGTAAAGAATAAAGGATGAGGTGTTTGGTTGGTTTTTAATCAGTGTGTATCATTACAATCAGGGTTACTTGTGTTCCATTCCAAACGCCAAACACCAACAACCTAAAGCAAAACTACTCCAACTTGGCTGCTTCGGCTTTAGCTTTAGCTTTAGCAATTACCGCATTGGCTTTTTTGTCGGCTTCGGCAATTACCTTTTGGGCAGCAGCCTCGCCGTTCTGACGTATCTTTTTAGCAGCCTCCTTTGCTGCTCGCTCGGCAATTGGGCCTTTCTTTTTACCTTCCTCTTCGGTCTTTTTGGCTTGAGCTTCAGCCTCATCTCTTATTTGTTGGGCGCGGATGGCAGCTTCGGCTCTTATGTGTTCGGCCTCCTTCTCGGCGTCGGCAATGAGTTTATCGGCTTCGGCTTTGGCTTTCTGACGGGCTTCAACCTTTGCTTCATCAACCTTTTCCTTGATAGCCTCCTTGGCAGTTTCCTTGGCCGAAGTTGAGGGTTCTGCAGAACCTCCACCGGTATCGATTTGTATATCGGGTTTAGAATAAGTACCTAAAATCTTAAGGTTTACATCGATAGTTGGGGGCAATTTTGCTCCGTACTTACCCAGCAAATCGTTGGCAAGGTTAGCCACCCCGCCTAAGTACGACGAGGGAACCGAAACTTTTGCCTTGAAGTTAAGGGATTGGTCAATTCCCATATCGCCACCAAAATTCATTTTGGCCTCGGCAATTTTGGTATCGAACGGTTCAATGTAAATCCTTCCGTTCTTTATACTGAAGCTAACATTCACATCTTTAAGGCTTGGATTGCGGAACTCTTCCTTTTTTATATAATCGGCTAACTTGGCAAATACCTTAGAGTTACTAACCCCAATATTTTTTGACTGCAACTTACCGTAAGCATTGATGCTATTCAAAACAGGCGACATTGTGGTATCGAACACGGAGTTGAATTTAAGTTGTGTCGATACTTTTCCTGTCATGTCCTTAACCGCAGGCGCCATTTTCTGAATCGTTGTGAACGATTTGAAAGCCGTGGGTATATCAATGTTTCGCATGTCAAAATCAAAATTAACCACTGGTGCCTTTACATCCCTTGGGTCATAGGTACCCGACATACGAACATTACCCTGTAGCATATTCATCGATAGGTTCTTTAGGTCGGCTACACCCCTGGAGAGAACTACATTCCCCGCAAGGTTTTCGATATCTAGCTTATCGTAAGCTATCTTTTTCATATCAACCTTGGTTGTAAAGTTTATATTTTTAGGTAATTCAATAACGCTAAGGGCTGTGGTATCGGTAGTTTCCTCCACAGGGGTACTCTCGCCGGTGAGCAACTCATTTACATCGAGCAGGTTTGAGTAAACGCTCAGATTTCCTGATAGGGTTTCATCCTTAAAAACGTAAGGAATAAAATTTTCCAACCGACCGTTCATGCGTATATCGCTCGAAGCAATTGCCATGTCAAAGTTTGCAAGGTTCACAAATCGTGGTGTGAAATTTAGGGTGATGTCGTTTATTTTCAACTCGGCGGGCACATCGGGCGATTTGAATTTAAAGTTCGAAAGCTTAAACTGGCCATCGGCCTTAAAGCGCTCATACTGCTCCTTCTCTATAAACGAGAGTTTCCCGCCAAAATCGAGGTTCGACTCCAGCAATCCTTCCATATATGTGCTATCCATAGGGATTGCGTCCGCAAGGGTAGCAAAATCAATTTTACCGGTGATGTTACCATCAACCTGCATATCGCTGATTGGGGTTGCCACACGCATGCGCATGCTGAATGGGCTTCCGCCTAGGTTCAAGGCAAACCTATCAACATTCACCGATGTATTATCCATGTTTTGGCCATCGAACCAAATCTTTGTGCTGATATTGACATCGGTTACCGATTTGGGCAAATCCGGATATTTAAACATGCCGTTATCAACGGTTAAGGCAATAAATGCGTTGGGCATTTGGGTGTCGTTATAAATACCACGAACGTACCCTTCAATGCCAAATTTTCCCGTTGCCAGTATGTTCTGGAAATCGTTCATGTAAACTGCTGGTATCATTGAGAGCAAGGCCTTGAAATCGGTCGATGGGGTTTTAAAGTTTAGGTTGATGTCGATGTCATTGTTGGGCATACGAAATGAACCATCAAAAAGGAGTTTTAGCTGATTAATGGTAAAGCTATTCTCCTTAAAGGTGTAGTAGCTACTATCGAGGTTTGCGCCGATTTTGGCATCGAAACCAACACTTGCATTTTTTAAATACCGGATTCCATCCATCCAGAAGTTGAGCGATTCAATGCTCGACCGCAAATTCAGGTCAGTTTGGCTCATGCCCATATTACCCGAAAGGGTTAGGTTAAGGTTTTGAATGGTAGCCTTCATGTTCGACGAATCGTCGATATAGGCAATACTGGCATTACGAATCTCAAACTTTTTGAGTGCAACCTTGGTGTAAACCGTTGTGGTTGCCAGTGTATCTTCCATTTCAGTTTCTGGGGTCTCGGAGGGCTTCATTATATCCCAGTTAACACGACCATCGGGCAGAACACGCGCTTTCAGCTTTGCTCCATCTAGCAATATCGATTTAACTTCAATGGTGGTCATATCAATAACACTCCAGAGGTTAACCTTTACGCCAAACTCGTTGAACGCCACAAGGGTGTCGTTGGCAAAGCTATCGATTCCCACAACGGATAATCCCCTCATACCCACGTAAAGGTTAGGGAAGCCTTTTATAAGCGATACCTGAAAATCGGTAAAATCGACTTTAGCATTTAGCATGCTATTTGCCTCTTTCTTGGCAACTTTCATAAGTTGAGGCTTAAAAACTATTGGTAGCACTATTGCTGCCACAACTATAAGGGCAACTATAGCAGCCACAACTTTTAGGGCGATGCTGAGAACTTTATTCATAGCATTATCTTTTTAAACTATTGTTTTCAAACTTTATCGTGCATTACAAAATTAGTGAAACAAATGGTAAGGCGGTAGATTTTTTATTATTCTTAACAGATCAATAGCTTGAACAAACATACCAACCAAATGTTATAGTCATGCTTGAATTGAAAAAAAAGTTTAAATTTGCTATATAATAATGTCATGAACATACTCAAAAGGATATTTCGATTCTATTACGAGGGTTTTAAGAGCATGACCATTGGGAAAACCCTTTGGATAATAATCCTTATCAAACTCTTTGTAATGTTTGCCGTACTCAAGGTCTTCTTTTTCCCTAACATCCTTAAACGTAACTTTAAAACCGATGAGGAACGCAGTAATTATGTGATTGAACAGCTTACAACCAAACCTAAATAGTAAAACGCATGGAACACTTCGACCTATCGTTAGTAAACTGGTCGAGGGCACAGTTTGCCCTTACGGCCATGTACCACTGGGTATTTGTCCCTCTTACTCTGGGGCTGGCTTTTATAGTGGCGTTCATGGAAACGTTGTACTACAAAACCGGCGATGAGGAGTGGAAACGAATTACCAAGTTCTGGATGACACTTTTTGGGATAAACTTTGCCATAGGTGTGGCAACTGGGATTATTCTGGAGTTTGAGTTCGGAACCAACTGGAGCAACTACTCCTGGTTTGTTGGCGATATTTTTGGCGCCCCGCTGGCCATTGAGGGCATCATGGCTTTCTTTATGGAATCGACCTTTATAGCCGTGATGTTTTTCGGGTGGAATAAGGTTAGCAAAAAGTTTCACCTAATCTCCACTTGGCTTGTAGCCCTAGGGGCAAATCTGTCGGCGCTATGGATACTTGTTGCCAACGCATGGATGCAGTATCCAGCCGGAATGCACTTTAACCCCGATACGGCTCGAAATGAGATGCACAATTTCTGGGAGGTGCTACTTTCGCCAGTAGCTGTAAACAAATTCCTCCATACCATCTCATCGGGTTATGTGCTGGCTGCTCTTTTTGTAGTTGGGATTAGCGCTTGGTATTTACTTAAAGGTAGAAATATTCTGTTGGCCAAGCAAAGCATAATAATTGCATCAGTATTTGGGTTGATAACATCCATTTTTCTTGCCTTTACGGGCGACGGTTCAGCATACCAGGTTGCCCAAAAGCAGCCCATGAAGTTGGCTGCTATGGAGGGCCTCTACGAGGGTAGAGAGGGTGCTCCCCTGGTTGTAATCGGGGCGCTTACTCCGGGTAAGGAGTATGGCGATGAAAAAGACCCTTTCCTGTTCCGGATTCAAATTCCAAAACTCCTTTCTTTTTTGGGTTACCGCTCAGGCGATGCCTTTGTTCCGGGTGTGAAAGATATTGTTGAAGGTGGATATACCTATACCGATAAAGACGGCAACAAGATGGTTGCCTTATCGGCCGAGCAGAAGATTGAGCGTGGGCGAATTGCTATACAGGCCCTTGCCGACTACAAAAATGCAAAGGAGGCTGGCGACACCATTGCCATGGCCTATCATCGTGGAATACTTGATGAGAACTTTGAATACTTTGGGTATGGGTACCTCAACAACCCCAAGAGTATCATACCAAATGTCCCACTTACCTTTTACAGCTTCCACATTATGGTTGGGCTGGGCTTTCTGTTTATTGCCTTCTTTATTTTAATGCTCTACCTTATCTATTTCAAAGGATACCAAATAAACAAATGGCTATTGCGTTTATCAATTCTGATGATTCCGCTTGCCTACATTGCCAGCCAGGCTGGATGGATTGTTGCCGAGGTTGGCCGGCAACCCTGGGTTATACAAGACATCCTACCTACGGTTGCAGCTGTTTCTCGAATCGATGCCAGCGCTGTTCAAATTACATTCTTCCTTTTCTTCATCATATTCACTACGCTTCTAATTGCTGAGCTTCGAATTATGTTTACCCAAATAAAAAAAGGACCTAAAGATGGAGGGAAATAGTTATGGTTGACACTACATACATTTTCTTACAGCACTACTGGTGGTTTATCGTATCGCTACTAGGGGCTTTGTTGGTTTTTCTGCTTTTTGTTCAAGGCGGACAAACCCTGATTTATACCATTGGAAAAACCGAAATGGAGCGAACAATGATTGTTAACGCTCTTGGTCGTAAATGGGAGTTCACATTTACTACGTTGGTTACATTTGGCGGAGCTTTATTTGCTTCGTTTCCGCTTTTCTACTCCACCAGTTTTGGAGGTGCTTACTGGGTTTGGATGGCTATACTGTTTTGCTTTGTTATTCAAGCTGTATCGTATGAATACCGCAGTAAACCAAATAACTTTTTGGGCCCAAAAACCTTTGAGGTTTTCCTTTTCATAAACGGACTTTTGGGAACCGTACTGCTAGGCACTGCTGTTGCTACATTTTTCACAGGTTCGCAGTTCTCAGTGGCTAAAATTAACTTAACCAACATCAATAACCCGGTAATTTCATCGTGGGAAACACCTTGGCATGGCCTGGAGGCTACGCTGAACCTGCATAATGTATCGCTGGGTTTGGCTGTGTTCTTTTTGGCAAGGGTGTTAGCTCTCCTTTACTTTATGAACCATATCAACCACCCCGATATTCTTGCCCGTTCCCGCAAGCACCTCCTGTACAATGCCATTCCATTCTTGGTTTTCTTCCTAACCTTTGTAATCTGGTTATTTATTCGCGAAGGTTTTGCTGTAAACCCATCCACTGGCGATGTTTTCATGCAGAAAAATAAGTATCTGCTTAACTTTATCCAAATGCCCATTGTGTTGGTGCTATTTGTAGGTGGAGTGGTTCTTGTGCTTTGGGGTATAATAAAATCGCTCCTTCAGCCCTATACCAAAGGGATTTGGTTTACAGGAGTTGGTACATTGCTTGCCGTGCTTTCGCTATTCCTGATTGCCGGGTACAACAACACCGCTTATTATCCATCAACATTTAACTTGCAGCACTCACTTACCATTTTCAATAGCTCATCGAGCAAGTTCACCTTAACGGTGATGAGCGTAGTGTCGCTGCTAATACCCTTTGTAGTGGCATACATCTGGCATGCTTGGAAAAGCATTGATGTAAAGAAGATAGATGATGAAGAGATGAAAAACGAAACACACGTTTACTAATACTTACGGCTATGAGATTCATAAACGAAATACTTTGGTTGGCAAGTTGGCCCGTGCTTATTTATATAAGTTACTTATTATCGGTTTGGGCTGTAAAGTTTTGGGAAAAGAAGAACCCCAATGAGTTAAAATGATGTAGATTTGCCTGCATCAATATCAACTTGATGAACATTTACAGGCTGCTTAAGTTTAACCGTTATATTAGGAGTAACCGCATAAAGTTACTCCTAATCTTTATCGCACATATCTTGAACCGACGATATTACTCGGTTCGGATTGATCCTATTTTTGCATGCAACCTACGTTGCCTGATGTGTTACTTTAGCAGAAGCAGGAAATCGGAACCCCAAAAATTTTCAAGAGATGAGCTCAACCTGTTGGCTAAAAATCTGTTTGGGAATGCCTTGCAGGTGATGGTTGGGTGTGGCGCAGAGCCAACCGTTCATCCCAATTATTTCTATCTGGTCGAACTGGCCAAAAAGTATGGTGTTCCACACGTTGGTATGGTTACAAACGGACAGCTAGTATCTAAAACCGATTTGGAAACCTTAAGCCGCCTTGGGCTAAATGAACTTACCCTTTCGGTTCACGGTGCAATAAAGGAAACCTACGAACGGTTCATGGTAGGCGCTAAGTGGAATAAGTTAATCGATTTACTTGAAAATATCAATCTGCTTAAAAGTGATGGCAAGGTTGATTTTTCGCTTCGAGTTAACTACACGGCCAACCCCGAAAATATTGAGGAACTACTAATTTTCTTCGATGTGTTTGGGAAATACCCCATAAACGCCCTTCAGGTTAGGCCCATTATGGATATTGGTGGGAGTTACTTTACACCGTTCACCACCGAGAGCCTCTCAATATACTATAGAATAATCGAAAACTTACGCGTCGAGTGTGGTAACCGTGGCATAACGTTCTTGGCTAATACAAAAAATCCGAAATATGAGCAACAAGGAGTTAATCCAATTATAGCTCACACATACTTGTATGTTTCTCCGCAAGTAGTGGTTTACAGTAATTTTTACTGGGAAAGTGAAACCTACCGCCATTTCCTCAAGCGAACAGGCTGGCATAAAACCATGTTAAAAACAATACTTTACCCCAAAAAGCCCCAGTTTGAACCCGGTTTGGCTGAGCGATATGGCAGTCAATACGATGTTTTGTAAACAAAACAAGAAATTTAAGGTTAACTTTGCTAATGGTAAAAAATACAAAGTTGGAACCTCAAATTGATATATCTCCTATAGCTGAGTGGAACTTAAATCTTAACTATCCGTTAATTATTGCAGGACCATGCAGTGCTGAAAGTGAGGAGCAGGTGTTGGCTGCCGCCCATGCGCTGGCTAGCGATGGTCGGGTTAAGGTTTTTAGGGCTGGTGTGTGGAAGCCCCGGACTCGTCCTGGTGGGTTTGAAGGAGTTGGTGAAAAGGGTTTGCAATGGCTAAAACGGGTGAAGGACGAAACCGGCATGGCAGTCATTACTGAGGTGGCAATGCCACAACATGTTGAGCAGGTCTTAACGCAGGGTATCGATATGGTTTGGGTGGGCACTCGCACCACCACAAACCCTTTCCTGGTAGAACAGCTGGCATCGGCACTTGCCGGAACCAATATTCCTGTGCTGATAAAAAACCCCATTACCCCTGACCTTGAGCTTTGGATTGGCGCTATTGAACGCATGTGGCGTTCGGGTATAACGCGTTTAGCTGCCATCCACCGCGGGTTTCACCCATATGAGCGTTCGCGATTACGAAATATTCCTAAGTGGGAGCTAGTTATCGACATTAAAAGCCGTATTCCCAGCCTCCCCATCATTTGCGACCCTAGCCATATTGCCGGAACGGCAAGTCTGGTACCCGAAATTGCCCAGCGCTCGCTCGACCTTTCGATGGACGGACTTATGGTTGAGGTTCATCCCAACCCGGTTGTAGCCCTTAGTGATGCCCGCCAGCAACTAACGCCCGACGCTTTTCTGCAGATGCTGTCGGCATTAACATTTCACCAATCCTCATCGGCTAACACCGAGTTTGCCGATTTCCTGGAGCAAGTGCGAAACAAAATAGACTCCATCGACCAGCAAATCATTGAGCTGCTTGCCAACCGCATGCGGCTTGTAGAGCAAATAGGGGAGTATAAACGAAATAATAACGTTACAATTTTTCAGCTACGTAGGTGGGAGAATATCCTTGAATCGCGCATTGAGTGCGGTAAAAAATTAGGGCTCGATGAGGAATACATAAAAAGCCTGCTTCAACTGGTTCACAAGGAATCCATAAAGAAACAGGCCGAAATATTGCGTGGCAACCGCCTAACCAATGGCGAGTAATCCTTAATCGGTTACCTCGGTTAGCTTAAAATCGTATCCTTCCATTACGGGGTTCGAAAGCACTTTTGAACAGATTTCGGTAACCTTTTCCATGGCCACCTCACGGCTGGGTGCCTCAATTTCAAGGTTGATATGCTTTCCAATACGAACATTGGCTACTTCCTTATATCCGATTCCGTGTAGGGTTGCATTAACAGCTTTTCCCTGCGGATCGAGTAGTGCCTTTAGGGGCATTACATTGATTTCAACTAAAAACTTCATTTTATATCGATTTAACTTCTGACAAAATTAGCCAAAAATTGCATTTATTCATTCCTATTATCTTTCTTTATCAATCTATCCCAAAAATAGTAGATAACGGATAGGATAATGTACCACACAATGATAATTGAGAGCGATGCCTTTTGGAAAACCACCATAAATATAATTGCTCCCATCAGGAAGGTTAACTGTTTGTATGCAATAGCAGGTTTTAGCGACTTAATTTTGAGTGAGAACATTGGTAGCTCGCTAACCAAAAGGAACGAAAGCACGAGTGAGAGCGCTATTAGAATAGCTGGTGAGCTAACAATTGAATTAAATATCCCTGCCCAAGTGCTATTTGAACCAAAAACCAATCCAATTATCAAAAAGGCATTTGCAGGTGTTGGCAATCCGATGAATGAGCTGGTTTGCCGATCATCGATATTGAATAGCCCCAGGCGAAGCGATGAGAAAACTGCAACCACAAAAGGGACAATCAGAATTAGATGACCTTGGAAAATGCCATGGCAATTGCTAATGCCTAGGCTGTTGCGAAGCAGGTGGTAAAGAATAAACGCTGGTGCCACGCCAAAACTTACCACATCGGAAAGTGAATCGAGTTCCTTGCCAAGCTGCGTGTATGATCCGATTAGCCTTGCGGTAAAGCCATCCAAAAAATCGAGAATACCCGAAATTATGATAAGCAAACCAGCCAACTCCAAGCGGCCTTCGAATGCGGCAACAATTGATAGGCAGCCCGAAAAGAGGTTTAGCAATGTTATGCCATTGGGTATATGTCTTAGGATTCGGATCGTTTTATTCATTGTGCAATAATATCGAAGTGCGTAAAATGGATTTTATGCCTTTGAATACCTGTTCATCAGGCGATTAGCTAAATGCCACACACCATAGCCAACGGCACTACCCAGTAATCCTCCTACAAGCAAATCGGCGGGGTAATGCACCCCGAGGTATATGCGGCTGTATGAAACAAACGCTGCCCAAATCAGCACACCAATAGTAGCCCAGCGGTTCTTATACAGCATACTTAGGAAAACTGCTACACCAAAGGTATTGGCTGCATGCGAGGACACAAAGCCGAACTTACCCCCACAACTACCCGCAAGATGGATAACACCGCTTAAATCGGGATTGTGGCAAGGCCGTAATCGCTGAAAAACATTTTTAAAAAGGTGAACCGAAAGCTGGTCGGCTAAAAGAACAACTACAGCAATGGCCAGCAACCACCAAAGGGCGTTCCATTTATGCTTACGGGCAATAAGATAGATAAGCAAAAGGTAAAGCGGCAACCATGTTAGCTTTTCCGAAGCAAATTGCATAATGCTATCCCAGAAAGGACTGTGTAGCCCGTTTAGGAAAAGGAATAAATCGGTGTCGAGCTTTACCAGGTAATCAATCATAGCAACTGTTGATTTAGGTTTTCCCAAAGCATGTCCTTCAACCGGTCGATGCCCTCGCCGGTAACCGATGAGATAAACACGGCGGGTATATCGGGCAGATGATCTGCAATTTTCTTTTTAGCTTGTTTGTCAACCAGGTCGCGCTTGGTTATGGCCAGAGCCCTTTTCTTATCGAGCAGTTCCGGGTTATACATTTTGAGTTCGTTAACCAGAATTTCGTACTGGGCATATATATCCTCGGAATCGGCAGGTACCGTGAATAGCAGCATGGAGTTGCGCTCTATGTGGCGCAGGAATCTTAGTCCAAGACCTTTCCCTTCATGGGCGCCCTCAATTATTCCGGGAATATCGGCCATTACAAACGACCTATCGTCGCGGTAGCGGACAATGCCAAGGTTTGGAACCAGTGTGGTAAAAGGGTAATCGGCAATTTTGGGTTTGGCTGCACTAACCACCGAGAGCAATGTCGATTTACCGGCATTTGGGAAACCAACCAATCCAACATCGGCCAGTATCTTTAGCTCCAGGATAACATACCCCTCTTGGGCGGGTTCACCGGGTTGAGCAAAACGTGGGGTTTGCATGGTGGCTGTGCGAAAGTTCCAGTTACCTAAACCACCCCGGCCACCTTTCATTATCATCTCAACCTGCCCATGTTTAGTAATCTCAGCAATCACCTCGTTAGTTTCGGCATTGCGGGCAATGGTGCCAATGGGTACTTCAATGTAAACATCCTCACCATCCTTACCCGTGCAGCGAGCGCCACTCCCCGATTCGCCATTGCCTGCAAAAACATGCCGCTGGTACTTTAGGTGCAGCAGTGTCCAAAGCTGACTGTTCCCTTTAAGGTAGATATGCCCACCACGTCCCCCATCGCCGCCGTCGGGGCCACCTTTGGGCACAAACTTCTCCCTGCGGAAATGCACGCTTCCCGCACCACCCTTGCCCGAACGGCAAAATATCTTAACGTAATCTACAAAGTTGGAATTTGACATTTCTGTTTAATACTACTGCAAAGGTACTTAAAAAGGTGGAATGGGAAAGCAGGACAAAAAATTGATGCTGACTAGTAGTAAAACAATAGTTGCATAAAATTCAATTTATCGCAATTGGGTTGTCATGGCATAAATGATATAGCATTGTAATGAGCGCACCCCCGCCAGATGCGCAGGAACAAGCAGGACACCTAATTTTTTCCGCCTGCCGTGCATTAGAGTAGGCAAACTTTTTGCGATTTTTGGTTTGAGCATAGGATGGTGCATCTTGCAAATGTGTTTTATTACGATGCGTTATCTGCAATTTCTTTTATCAAATCAACTATTTTATTGTTAGTGAACTGTGTCCTAAATTCAATATTTACTTTGCCGCCAAAGAACTTTTCGGCGTGTTTAATTTTGAATTTTTCTTCGTCGCGAAGTGCGTCTTTACTGTTTACATTTTTAGTTTCAACGATGAAATGGAGTTTTTGCTGTCCATTTTTAAATTTCAAAACATAAGCAATGTCAGGTGAGTAACTTTTGCTACCTGCAATTGGAATTTTAATTGAGTTTTTTGGAATCTTGGTAAACACAATTACTTCTTCGATTTCCGATTTTATATTCGTTTTTTCTAAGTCAGAATCGTAATATAATTCGTCAAAGAGGTAAGAGACTGCAACTTTTTCGTTGGAAAACAACACGCCTACATCAGAGGTAGAAATCTCTTTCAACACATTTCCATTTTCGTCAGTTAGTTTAGTTGGGTGAATGTTGTTTGATACTTGTTCATACTCAATGCTAAATTCATAAAATGCTTTTGCCATTAAGTAATTGTCAAAGTTTTGTTTTATTCTTCGAATCGTTGTTTGATTTAGGAAATTGTTTATATCTATTTCAGCATCAATTATTGATTGATGAAGTGTTTTGATGTTTATATTCAGATTTTTTGAAAGTTCTTTCAGAAAATCGCTGTATTTCATTGTTGAAATCGTAGTTGTTTTTCTGTTGTAAACCGATTCAGACTCGTTGGCAACTGCCTTGTTGTCTTTAATTTCAATTTTTGAAATTCTTTCGTTGATTCTGTCTAATGTGAAATTGTCTTTTGGTGCTTTTAAAAAGTCTGTAAACAAAGTTTTAAAACCTGCTTCATTATTCATGAAAAGTTAAGCCTTACTCACTAAGGAGTCTGCTGTTTAACTCCAGTTTAGATTCGTGTAAATTTAACAGTGGTAAGTCAGTAGAAACCTAAAAATCATCTTAACAGCCAGTTACTATAGACTAATCAAGGTAATCCCTCCTTATTAATTCTTTCATTCCTAATTATTCCGACTCATTCCTCTAAAAAATGTAACTGCATACCCATTCTTATTAGCCCAGTTGAATTGGTTAAGCCATTGCACTTGGGTATGGGGCATGTGAAACTAACAAGGTAACAAAAAGGCCATTGTAGAAAATGGCCTTGAGATATTGAAGGGCTAACTACCTGATGCTATCAATCACCAGGCAAATCCGTTCAAATATTTCATCGATAGCACCCATGCCGTTTACTCCACGGTACTTGCCCTGTGCCTTGTAGTAGTCCATTACGGGTAGGGTTGTTTTGTTGTAGATGTCTAACCGGCCGCGAATAATACCTTCATCCTGGTCGTCGCTGCGGTCGCTCATTTTACCTCGGTTCAGCAGGCGAGCAATGAGCTCGTTGTAATCAACCTCAAGCGCCAGCATAATGGTTATGGGTGCCCTTTTGGCGTCGAGCATCTCGTCGAGTTTTTTGGCCTGAACGGTAGTTCGGGGAAACCCATCGAACACAAAACCCGGTACATCGTGGTGGTTATCGAGTTCCCTGGCAATTAGGTCGATAACCATCTCGTCGGGAACCAGTTGGCCCTTATCGATATACTTTTGAGCCTCTACTCCAATTGGCGACTGTTCACGTATTGCAGCTCTAAGCATATCGCCTGTAGCCAGATGCTGCAGCTTGTATTTCTCAATTATTTTTTGGGATTGAGTGCCCTTGCCTGCGCCCGGGGGGCCAAATAATACAATGTTAAGCATTTTACGATATATTGTGTTTTGGTTTATTTATGTTTAGTATCCAACCCCTTACCTGCTAAAATGCTTGAACAAATATAGGTAAACAATTTTCATACCCAAAAATTATTAAAACATTTTACGGGTTGACTAAAAGCTGGCTGATAGCATATTTTTCTATTATTTTATAGATGCATAAGTAAAAGTTAACCACATGTATAAGCACGAATTGTTTTTTACCATCGCAACTCTTTTATCTAGGAATTTATGAGTTGTAGTGTATCTCAGATTTGTATTCAGGGGTAAGATGCAGGAGTCATCATTCTGAATACCCTTAACGGCTCACGGTTAACGGTTTAGTTTTAAGATTTATATTCCTCTAAATTCCTCTGACTTCCTTTAACTCCCTCATATTCTCTCTTCTACCGGTCAACGGCTCACGGTTAACGATTCACGAACCTCCTTTTTTAATGAATTATAGTTAAGATACGCACCCCATTTTGTTCTGGTTCATTCCAACATTCCTCTAACTTCCTTTAACTTCCTCTAACTTCCACATATTTAAACTTCTACCGTTTAACGGCTCACGTTTAAAAATTCACGAACCTCCTTAACCTAAAACTCCTTTTTCCCTTCATCAACCTTTTGCAACTTTTACTGTTTAACTTTCAAAGTTTCAATTTAAAAATCTAACTTTGCGATCAATTTAAACTAAATAAAAATATGGATTTAGCAATAGATTCGGTAAAGGAAGTGCTTTCAGCAGTTTTGCACCCCGAAACCGGGAAAGATATTGTAAGCATGGGAATGGTGCAAGGGTTAAGTATTGAGGGCGATAAGGTATCGTTTACCTTAAAGCTTACAAAGAGTAACGACCCATTTGCATCGTCGTTGAAAAAAACTGCCACAAAAGCCATCCGGCAGAAGTTTGGGGAGAACGTAGAGGTAGATGTTTTGTTGGTTGCCAATGTGGCGCCCAAGGTACCGCCCTTGAAGCAAAAAGCATCAATCAGTAAGGTGAAGAATATCATAGCCATTGCCTCCGGAAAGGGCGGCGTTGGTAAATCGACCATTGCAGCCAACCTTGCTGTTGCAGTTGCAAAAACCGGTGCAAAGGTAGGGTTAATTGATGCCGATATATATGGCCCCTCTATCCCCAAGATGTTCAACATGGAGCATACTCAACCCGAAATTGTTAAAGAGGAAGGGCTGGAACTAATTGTTCCGGTTGAGAATTACGGGGTAAAGTTGCTTTCCATCGGTTTTTTTGTTGACCCCAACAATGCACTAGTCTGGCGTGGCCCTATGGCTACCAGCGCATTGAAACAGCTTATTCACCAAGGTGCATGGGGTGAACTCGATTACTTGTTCATCGATATGCCCCCGGGTACAAGTGATATTCATCTCACCTTGGTTCAGGAAGTTCCGGTAACCGGTGCGGTTATCATTAGCACACCACAGGATGTAGCTTTGGCCGATGCAGTAAAGGGAATAAGCATGTTTACCAGCCCCAGCATCAATGTTCCGGTTTTAGGATTAGTTGAGAATATGGCATGGTTTACCCCTGAGGAACTACCAAACAATAAGTACTACATTTTTGGCAAGGAGGGTTGCAAAAAGCTGGCCGAAAGGATGAAAATTCCTCTACTTGGCCAAATTCCCATAGTTCAAAGCATTCGCGAGGGTGGCGATTATGGCGAACCTGTGGCAATTAACGCCTCAATCACTGGTAAGGCATTCGATGAGCTTGCTAAAAACCTGATTGAGCGCGTTGAGTGGCGTAATAGGGAACTCCCTCCCACTCAAATAGTAAATGTTCAGCATAAATAACCAAATCAAATATTCAAGTTATGTCAAAAGAACAAATTGTTGCAAAGGTTGAAAAGTCCATTGAGGTAATTCGCCCATTCCTTCAGAACGATGGTGGTGATATATCACTAGTGGAGGTAACCGACGATTACGTGGTAAAAGTTAAACTTCATGGTGCTTGCGGCAGTTGCCCTTACAGCATTATGACCCTAAAAAATGGTGTTGAGCAAGCCATTATTCGCGATATTCCGGAAATTAAGGAAGTGGTTGCCGTGAACCTAAACTTTTAGTGTAATACTCCACGACTCTTAAAGTCCCAAGCTGGGCTTTTTTGTTTTTTTTAGTTTTTCAGATATTTACAGGTTGATATAAAACATACCATTATTTTAGTTGGTTTCCTATTCATATTCAACATAAAGCAAATATCTTTGCACACAATTTAGATTAAATCTAATTTAACTGTGAAGCGTTAAACATTACCCGTTATAGTTTGTTGCTATTTTGTTATAGAAATAAACCAATATGGCAGAAGAACAGAATAAAATACTTGAGGAGGTAACCGGGTTGGAGTATAAGTATGGTTTTGTTACCAACGTTGAAACCGATACCATTCCCAAAGGGCTAAACGAAGATGTAATCCGTTTGATTTCGGCTAAGAAGGGAGAGCCCGATTGGCTGCTTGAATTCAGGCTCAAGGCTTTTAGGCACTGGCAAACCATGGAGATGCCTCAATGGGCTCATCTACAGATTCCGGAGATAAACTATCAGGACATCATTTACTACGCAGCCCCCAAGCAAAAGGCTTTGCTCTCTAGCCTCGATGAGGTTGACCCCGAAATTAAGGCCACCTTCGATAAGTTAGGGATTCCGCTCGATGAACAAAAGGTCTTGGCTGGTGTTGCCGTTGATGCCGTTATGGATAGCACCTCGGTAAAAACCACTTTCCGTGAAACACTTGCTGAACAGGGCATCGTTTTCTGCTCCATAAGCGAGGCTATTCGCGAACATCCCGACTTGGTAAAAAAGTACCTTGCCTCGGTGGTACCGGTAACCGATAACTACTTTGCGGCACTTAACTCGGCTGTGTTTAGCGACGGCTCATTCTGCTACATACCAAAGGGGGTTCGCTGTCCCATGGAACTTAGCACCTACTTCCGTATCAATGCAGCCAATACCGGCCAGTTTGAGCGTACGCTCATTGTAGCCGACGATGATAGTTACGTATCGTACCTTGAGGGTTGCACAGCGCCCATGCGCGATGAAAATCAATTACACGCAGCAGTGGTTGAGATTGTGGCCCTTGAGAATGCCGAGGTTAAATACTCTACCGTTCAGAACTGGTATCCGGGCGATAAGGATGGTAAAGGCGGTATTTACAACTTTGTCACTAAACGCGGTATCTGTAAGGGTAGGAATAGTAAAATATCGTGGACACAGGTTGAAACCGGTTCGGCAATTACTTGGAAATATCCCAGTTGCATCCTTTTAGGCGACAATTCCTATGGCGAGTTCTACTCAGTGGCCGTTACCAACCACCACCAGCAGGCCGACACAGGAACCAAGATGATCCATATTGGCAAGAATACTAAAAGTCGTATTGTTTCAAAAGGCATTTCGGCCGGTGTAAGCAACAACAGCTACCGGGGGCTTGTAAAAGTACTTAAGGGAGCCGATAACGCCCGAAATTTTTCGCAATGCGACTCGCTTCTGCTCGGCGACAAATGCGGTGCTCACACTTTCCCGTATCTTGAGGTGGATAACCCCACAGCCATTGTTGAACACGAGGCTACCACATCTAAAATTGGTGAAGACCAAATATTCTACTGCAACCAACGTGGCCTATCGACCGAAGATGCCGTTGGTCTTATTATTAACGGCTACGCCAAGGAGGTGCTGAACAAACTGCCCATGGAATTCGCCGTCGAAGCCCAAAAGCTGCTGCAAATAAGCTTGGAAGGAAGCGTAGGGTAAGAATGTTGATTATGAAGGATTTAAAAGCAGCAAGAGGAAGTTAGAAGAAGTTAGAAGAATTTAGAAGAAGTTAGAGGAATAAATTGAAAAGCTAATATGAATCAAAATCAAAAATCGTATGTGTTTACTGACCTAATAGTGTGGCAAAAGGCACACAAACTCACGCTTATAGTTTATTCCATAACCCAAAGTTTACCTCACGAGGAGATTTATTCTTTAACTTCCCAATTTAGGAGATCGGCAATATCAGTTCCCGCTAATATTGCTGAAGGTTTTAGAAGGAAAGGGAAATTTGATAAACTTAAGTTTCTAAATTATGCTCAGGGCAGTTTAGAAGAAACACGATATTATGCTATTTTGAGCAAAGATTTGGGTTATGTGGATTTTAACATGTTAGATTTATTAAGTGAAAGCATAACCGAAGTAAGTTTTTTGTTAAACTCGTATAGTTCAACAATTGCCAAAAATGATTATAAATCTTCCTCTAACTTCTCCTAACTTCCTCAAATTTTTTTATTTCAAACAATAATAATAGTGGTAAATAATCAAACCATAGTCATATGCTAACAATCAAAGACTTACACGCAAAGATAAACGATAAAGAGATCCTCAAGGGTATCAACCTTGAGGTGAAAGCTGGCGAGATTCATGCAATTATGGGGCCAAACGGATCAGGGAAAAGCACCCTTGCATCGGTTCTAACCGGTCGTGAGCTGGTTGAGGTAACACACGGATCGGTAACCTTCAATGGAAAGGATTTGTTGGAGATGGCACCAGAAATTCGCGCTCGCGAGGGTATATTTCTAAGCTTCCAGTATCCGATTGAGATACCCGGGGTGAGCATGGTAAACTTTATGAAGGCCGCCGTAAATGAGCATCGCAAGTATAGGGGATTGGAGCCCCTCTCGGCTTCCGATTTCCTGAAAATGATGCGCGAGCGAAAGGAACTGGTCGAAATTGATTCGGCTCTCACCAACCGTTCGGTGAACGAGGGCTTTTCCGGTGGCGAAAAGAAGAAAAACGAAATCTTCCAGATGGCCATGCTTGAACCAAAGTTGGCCATTCTCGACGAAACCGACTCGGGACTAGATATCGACGCACTTCGCGTGGTGGCTAACGGGGTCAACAAGCTCAAACGCCCCGATAACACCGTTATTGTTATTACCCACTACCAACGATTGCTCGATTACATTGTTCCCGATTATGTGCATGTCCTCTACAATGGCCGCATTGTAAAAAGTGCTGGGAAAGAACTTGCCCTTGAACTTGAGGAAAAGGGTTACGATTGGATTAAAAAAGGCGACAACGCCTAAATCACTTTGGTGGTAAAACTGCAACCCTATGTCCAATAAAACAATAGCAACACCCATACGTGAGGAGCTGATTAACCTGTATCAGAACAATCTCGATTTAATAACCCGAGGAAGTGCCGATATACTCAATCAGCACAGGCAAGAGGCTTTAAAGCACTTCAACCTGCTTGATATTCCCTCACAAAAAAACGAAAATTATAAATACAGTAAAATTGAACCGCTTTTCAATTACGAATACGAAAAGTATTTCGCACCTAAACGCATTGCGTTTAATGTAGATGATATTTTTCGTTGCGGTATCCCCGAACTCGATACCCATTTGGCATTAGTGCTTAACGGATTTTATCTGCCCAAAGGCGAAAAGCTAATCACCTTGCCCAATGGCCTTATTTTCGGAAGTTTAGCCGAAGCGGCTGTTAGGTTCCCCAATTTGGTTAAGGATCGGTATAACTCTCTAGCCAAAAACCAAACCGATGGTCTTGTGGCCATGAACACAGCTTTTGCCCAGGATGGCGTTTTTATCTATGTACCCCGTAATGTGGTTGAGAGTAAGCCCATTCAGATTATCAACCTGCTCATGTCCGATACCAACCAGATGGTTCAGTATCGAAATTTGATTGTAGTTGAGGATGGAGCACAGACAAACGTGCTTGTTTGCGACCACACCCTTTCGCCCAATCGATTCCTATCGAATGTGGTAACCGAAGTCTTTGTGGGCAGTAATGCCCAGCTCGAGTTTGTTAAGATGCAGAATGAGCACAACGATTCCGCTCAGTTAACCCACACCTATGCCCACCAGCAAGCCGATTCGCGTTTGGTTACCAACGTTCTCTCGCTTCATGGCGGGTTTATTCGCAACAACCTTGCTGTTACTCTTGCCGGTGAGGGCGCCGATGCACAACTCTATGGCCTATACCTAACTGACCGTACCCAGCATACCGATAACTTTACCTTTATCGATCATGCAGTGCCAAACTGCACCAGTAATGAGCTCTACAAGGGAATACTCGACGATCAGGCTACAGGAGCCTTTAACGGCAAAATCATGGTAAGGCGCGATGCCCAAAAAACTCAGGCCTACCAGTCGAACAACAACCTGCTGCTCACAGCCGATGCTCGCATGAACACCAAGCCTCAACTTGAGATTTATGCCGACGATGTAAAGTGCTCGCACGGCGCCACCGTTGGTCAGCTCGATATGGAGGCGCTTTTCTATATGCGAGCCCGCGGTATAGGCGAACGCGAGGCTAAGCTGCTGCTAATGTTCGGCTTTGCACATGATGTAATCAAACGCATATCAATCGATACACTTCGGGAACGCATCGACGATATGGTAAACAAACGCCTCCGAGGCGAACTATCGCGCTGTCACAACTGCCCTATGCATTGCTGTTAGGGAGGGACTGATGGGGGACGTTCGTTGATAGAAATTACAGTCTTAAAATATGGACTATAAGGAACTTGATGTATGGAAGTCATCATTTGAATTGGCAAAATTAGTTTACCATTTTACTGGGCAATTACCATCAGATGAGGAATTTGGGCTATCCAACCAATTGAGACGCGCAGCCGTCTCAATTCCTTAAAATATTGCTGAAGGTAATGGGCGAAACACTTCAAAAGAAACAATACAGTTCCTTTTTATTGCAAGAGGTTCTATTTTTGAACTTGA
The DNA here is from genome assembly GCA_011045955.1 of Bacteroidales bacterium. Classification (GTDB taxonomy): domain Bacteria; phylum Bacteroidota; class Bacteroidia; order Bacteroidales; family Tenuifilaceae; genus Tenuifilum. The sequence continues at coordinate 25,212 of DSBV01000041.1, forward strand.
AACTCAACTTATTTTGTGCAATGAGATTTATAAGGTAGATGCTAATGAATATGATGCTCTCTTTCAAAAGTTACAAAACTGCAAAATGCTGATAAATGGCTTCATTAACTACTATCATAAAAAGTTACAGTGATGTTCAACACGAACAATGAACAACGAACAACGAACAGCCTACTCAACTATCGCTCTGACTTCCCAATCCTATCGCGCAAGGTTTATGGGCAGCCATTGGTTTACTTTGATAACGGGGCCACAACGCAAAAGCCCCTTTGCGTGTTGCAAACCATTGAACGTTTCTACAAGGAGATTAACTCCAATATTCACCGTGGAGTACATAAACTCAGCGAGGAATCGACCCGCGAGTATGAGAACGCCCGCGAGGTGGTTCGGAAATTCCTAAATGCCCGGAAAACATCCGAGATAATATTTACCTCTGGAACTACTGCATCAATCAACCTTGTGGCCTACTCGTTTGGCGAGGTGTTTGTCCGCCAAGGCGATGAGGTGCTGGTTACCGAAATGGAGCATCACTCCAACATTGTGCCTTGGCAGCTGCTCTGCGAGCGTAAGGGCGCTACCCTTAAGGTACTTCCGTTTGATGACAGTGGCGAGCTTATGCTCGACAAATTACCTGAACTAATCACCCCAAAAACCAGAATTATTGCTGTAACGCATGTTTCAAACACATTGGGAACCGTTAACCCCATTGCCGACATTGTGCGCATAGCGCACAGCCAAAACGTTCCCGTGCTGGTTGATGGTGCTCAGGGAGTAAAGCATGGTAAAATTGATGTTCAGCAGCTCGATGCTGATTTTTATGCCTTCTCGGGGCATAAAATTTACGGCCCAACCGGAATAGGTGTGCTTTACGGCAAGGAGGAGTGGCTCGACCGAATGGTTCCCTGGCAGGGCGGCGGCGATATGATAGCCACCGTATCGTTCAAGAAAACCACCTTTAACGAGCTGCCATTCAAGTTCGAGGCCGGAACGGCAAACTACATCGGCGCAGCCGGATTGGCCACCGCACTTGATTACTATACGAGCATTGGCCCCGAACTTGCCACAGCTCACGAGGACGAGCTGCTAAAATACGCTACCCAAAAGCTAAAGGAAATAGATGGGCTAACCATTTACGGGAATGCCCGGGAAAAGGCAGCCATTATATCGTTCCTGCTCAACGGAATTCATCCGTACGATACCGGAATGATACTCGACAAGATGGGCATAGCCGTCAGGACGGGCAACCACTGCACCCAGCCAGTAATTGACCACTACGGCATTGATGGCACTGTGCGAGCCTCGCTGGCATTCTATAATACCTTTGACGAAATTGACCGCCTCGTGAAAGCCCTCCATAAGGTTAAGGAGATGTTTGGATAGGATGCATCCTTGTTAGTGTATGTCAGTTGCTGAGGGGAATGATTTAAAGGTCTGAAACTATATGCACTAAGGTGTTGTGCGCTATTCCTCTGCTCGAAGTAGTTCACATTTTATCCTAAATGGAGAACTTTCCGATAGGATTTTAAGCGGACAGAGGCCGCTATCTATATAAGACAAAGATGAAGACTTAGCCGAGTAGGGGTTCAAAAAATATTTACTGGGCAAAACTTTGAAAAACTCATTGAATCAGCAAGTTTTATAATGTGTGTAGTGTGTTTAGATTTTTTTGTTTCTGTTTATTGAATTGTTTTTTCAATGAATTTAGGAAGTAAGTAAAAAAAAATTTTCATCATCTATCGATTCTTAACTCTTTGCAGGCACTTCCTCTTAATTTTTTCATTTACCACTTTTCCAACTAAGCAATTATCTTTGTAATATAATTGAAAAATAAGCGCATAATGCCCTTTGCCCAGAAAATTGAGGATGCCATTGATAGGTTTTACACAGCAATTACGGTGGGGGTTAACCACCATAAGGTTGGGATATTGAGTACCATTGTGGTGCATCTGCTCTTGGTCATTGTCTTTTTAGTTCTAAAGATTGAAACCCGCAAGGAGTATTATGGCTCAACCATCGAGATAGAGTTTGAGGTGCCCCAGGAAGAGGAAATAGTTCAGCAAAAGCTTGAGCCTACACTTCCGCCCGATGCTCTAAAACCGGAGTACGAAGCTGAGGCCATACGAAACTTTGCTGTTGATGCATCAAAAACCGATTTGAATGCAGGGCTAAGCGACGAAAAGAATATTGATGCCGATGAGCTTTACCGCGAGGCCAATCAGCTGTACGAGCGAATGCAGCACGATAGGCAGTTTTACTTACAGTCGCAGAGGAATATTGAGGCAAACATCCCATACACCCCTGAAAAGAGTGTCCCCAAATCGAAAGAGGGTCAATATAAAGGGCGCACCGTGGTGTCGTACTACCTTTTAGGGCGAAAGGCATTGCATTTGCCCGTACCATCGTACATGTGCGAGCTTGGCGGGCAGGTGGTGGTAAACATCGAAGTGAAGCCCGATGGACGGGTTGCCGTTGCCAGCATCGATAGGGCCAACCCGGTAACCGACGATTGCATAAACCAGGCTGCCATTCAGGCTGCCATGGCCAGTATCTTTACTGCGGTTTCGGGGACTGCCCGGCAACGGGGTAGTATCACCTATCTTTTTGTTCCCCAGTAGAGCTAAAAGGCAGCCATGAGCAGGTTGATATCGCGCGAAGGGATATCGTAAAGTTTGCCCAGATACTCGTTTGTTAGAATTCCATTGAACAGGTAAACGCCATGGCGTAAGCCGTTATCTTCCTTAAGCTGCGAAAGCAGGCCACCGCTTAGGGCTATTTGCTGGAGTAAGGGAACAAAAACGTTGCTCATGGCAATTGAGGCCGTTCGGGCCACACGGGTAGTAATATTGGGTACGCAGTAGTGAATTACGCCATGCTTAACGTACGAGGGATTGCTATGGTCGCGTAGTTCAGAGGTTTCAAAGCATCCCCCGCGGTCGATACCCAGGTCAATAATCACTGCGCCCCGCTTCATTAACCTGACCTGGTCCTCCGATACCAGGTAGCTTAAATTGGTTTCTTCGGGGGCTAAGGTTCCAATTACAACATCGGCGATTTTTAGAACCTTATCGAGCACCTGTTTATGGTATATTGAGGTGAAAAGGCGTTGCCCCAGGATATTTTGAATATCCATCAGCTTTTTGATGGAGTTGTCGAATATTTTCACAGTGGCCCCAAGACCCAGGGCTGCCCGAGCGGCATACTCGCCGGCAGTACCTGCACCCAGTATAACCACCTCGGTGGGCGAAATGCCTGTTAATCCGCCCAGCATCACCCCTTTACCCTTGTTCACATTGCTAAGGTATTCGGCTGCTACAAGAATCGAGGTGCTACCGGCAATGGAACTCATGGCCCGAACAAACGGGAATTCGCCGTCGGTATCGGAGATGCTCTCAAAAGCAATGGCCGTAACACGCTTCTGAATTAGGCTTTTAAGGTAATCACCGGTGTGGTTAGTCAGGTGTAGCGATGAGAGTATCGATTGGTTTTCGCGCAGGTACTCATACTCCTTTGGGGTAAGGGGTGCTACCTTTAGTACAATGTCGCTTTGGTAAACCTCGGTTGATGTAGAGACTATGCGTGCACCTTTCTCGCTGTACTCCATATCGGAATAGTTGGCCTGTCGGCCTGCATCCTTTTCGATGATGATTTGATGCCCGCTTTGAACCAGAATTTCTACCGCTTCGGGTGTTAAGGGAATTCGACTCTCGGTGGGGTCAACCTCTTTGGGTATTCCAATGATAAGTTGCTTGTACTTCTTCTTATATTCAATGCGTTCCTCCTGAACTAGCAATCCCTTTGCATGGGGAAACTCGGAAAATTGAGGACTGTTCATGCCCGTTATTTTTTTAAAAATGCAAGTTAGCACATGTAAGCTTATGCACAAAAGTGTTATGGTATAAAAGCAATATGTACGATTTTTACGAAGTACAAAGGTTTAAGGTTATAGCTAAGCCGATATTTGTAATGTTCGGCTGCCATCGGTATTTACGTTAATGTGAATGTTGGTAACTCCATCAATGGGCAGTATTTGTTCAATTAACTCAGGCCATTCAACCAGGCATAGGGCATCGGGGTTGTAAAAGTACTCCTCGTACCCAAAATCGTAAACCTCATCAATGCGTTTAATGCGGTAAAAGTCGAAATGGTAAATGGGTGTGCCATTGGCACTGGTGTACTCGTTAACCAACGCAAAAGTAGGGCTGGTAACCATATCGGCAACGCCGAGCACCTTACAGATGGCCCTGATGAGGGTTGTTTTGCCGGCACCCATTGTGCCGTAAAAACATGTAATGTTTTTCCCCTTTGTTGCACTGATGATTTGGCGTGCAACATCTTCAATCGCATCGATGGTCTGAAGTTCAATGGTTATCATGCTATCTTTTTTGCGGATTTAGGGTTACAAGCGGAACAATCATTTCCTCCAGCGAGATACCACCGTGTTGAAAGGTATCGCGGTAGTACGATGCGTAGTAGTTAAAGTTATTGGGGTAGGCTAAAAAATCGTTTGCCAGGGCAAAAATGAACGATGAACTAATGTTGGGTTTAGGTAGATGTGCTTCCTCGGGTTTACGGATTGCCAAAACTTCCTTGGGATTATAGTTTAAACTCCGACCCAGTTTGTAACGCAAGTTGGTTGATGTGGCCCTATCGCCAACTACCTTCACCGGATTTTTTACACGAATTGCGCCATGGTCGGTTGTTAGCACAACCTGGACGCCAAGGTTTGCAGCCTGGTCAAGGAATTCTTTCAGGTCGGAATGTAAAAACCATGAACGGGTAAGCGATAGGTAAGCCGACTCGTCGGCTGCCAGGCTGCGCATCATTTCGGAATCGGTACGGGAGTGCGACATTACGTCAACAAAGTTGTAAACCAGCACGGCAAGGCTGTTGCCTAAAAACTCCTTGATATTTAAGCCTCCGGCGATACCCTTCAGGGTGTTGGTTTTAATGTATGAGAAGTTTATGTTTAGTCCAAGTCGCTGTAGCTGCGCAGTTAGCAGCTTTTTCTCAAAAAGGTTTTTACCTTCATTCTCCTCGTCGAAAACCCACAGGTCGGGGTAGGTTTTGTGTATTTCGAGTGGCATTAAACCCGCGAAAAGCGCATTACGCGCATACTGCGTAGCGGTAGGAAGAATGCTGAAATAGGTTTCATCGCGGTTAACCTGCCAGCTTTCAGTTATAATGGGCTGTATGATTTTCCATTGGTCGTAGCGGAAATTATCAATTACTAAAAGAAGCACCTTGTTGCCTGAACTAATTAACGGGAAAACCTTGTTTCTTAGTACTGATGGCGAGAGCAAGGGTTTGGCCCCTTTGGTTTGGAACCATTGCAGGTAGTTTGCCTTAACAAATTTACCAAAAACCTGGTTGGCTTCCTCAAACTGCATCTCGAGCATTTGCTTTAGGCTTGAGTCCGGGTTGTCCGATAACTTTACCTGCCACATGGCAAGCTTTCGGTATATTACTGTCCAGTCCAAGTGGTTTTTAGCGGTGGCTATCAAATCGGAAATCAACCTAAACTCATTGCGGTAGTCGGCAAGCTGCTTTTCCGATACAAGTTCCTTCCCATGAACAAACTTTTTTACAACCAGCAGAACCTGCTTAGGGTTAACAGGTTTAATGAGGTAGTCGGATATTTGTGCACCCACCGCCATGTCCATGATATTCTCTTCCTCGCTCTTGGTTACCATAACTACTGGTAGTGTCGGTTTTATGGCTTTTATCTTAGGTAATGTTCCCAGTCCGCCAATTCCTGGCATGTTTTCATCAAGGAACACCAAATCGATGGGGTTTTGGCTTACCAGTTCAATGGCATCGTGTCCGTTGCTGGCGGTAAGAACGTGGTAACCCTTTTGCTCCAGAAAGATGATATGCGGGCGGAGCAAATCAATCTCATCGTCTACCCAAAGAATGGTGGGCTGCATTGTTCTACTCTGTTTTATATTTTGCCTTAAAAAAGTTCAGGTAATCGGGAATCGATTTATCGCTCAAAAAGCGTGCAAAGTTATCGATACTTATCACGAATATTTGGTAATCGGTAGGCTTAAGGCCTGCAAATACTTTAGCATCCTTCCTAATCATCGTAAAGTACTTAATGGCCGTTTGCTTATCCTTTAGGCCTGTGCAGGTAATCATCTCAATGTAATCGGTAAAGGGTTGATTGGCTACATTTAGGTCGGCCTCAATGAATTCATCAACGTTGAATGAGATGATGTTAAATTTGGTTTGGTTGATGTTTGAGCGTTTAGGTACCAGCATCACAAACACGTGTTCGCCTTCGGACAAAGTGTATGTGAACGATTGCGTTTCGGTTTGCGGGGTTACCGGAGCAACATCCAAGTCGGTTTGTCCGGAAATCAGCTGCAGCTCACGCTGCTCAACCTGCTTCAGCATAGCTTCGGCCAAACAACCCTCGTCGGTTCTTGGAAAGGTAGTGGCAAGGTTCGAAAGCGAACTCTTGAAAACCCTAAGTTCGGTGGTTTTTACCTGACATAGCGCTTCAAGCAGCAAGAATTTTGGTTCAAGTAGAGTGTTTTTAACCTTTGTCATTCCACTCTGCAAAACGCTAAGGGCATCGGTGTGGTGGCCTTTAGAGTAAAAATCGTATGCCTTTTGGTAGATTTCTTCGCCCTCATTCTGTTGCCAGCTCAGCTGCTCAAAGTATGCTGGGTTGGAGAGCAGAATGGCATAGGGACTTTTAGGGTAATTTGTAGTTAGAGTACTACGGAACCGGGCAGCATCATCCTGGCGGTTATACTGTGAGGCCATACGGTATAGCCTGTAGTATGCGTTTGCTGCAATTTCCTGGTCGGAAAAACGTTCGGCAAGTTTTAGGTAAGCAGCTTTAGCCTCATTGTAATCGGATAGGTTAACCTCGTATATCTCGGCAACCCTGAGCATGGCATTTTTAACCTTTTCAATTGAAAGCTGCTTGAGCGAATCACTAAAAGGTAGATTCACCAGGTAATACTCAGGTGTTTTAGGTGATAGTTGTTTTTGGGGTTCTTGCCCGGTTGTTGCACCAGTACCAGCCACGGTAACCTCGTCGCTGCTGAGCACCCGTTTATTCTTTCGGCGCCAGTTATCCTCCAGTTTACGCTTGCCCCATTTCATCTGAAACTCCGATTGGCCATAGCTTAACGATGCCTGGTTGTAGAAATACCATTTCCCTCCTCCCTGGGTGTTTTCGGTTCGGAAACGCTGCGATTGCTGGTATAAAAGCGACTGGTTCCGGTCCTCCTGCTCCATGGCGCGGGCTCGCTGCTCCTCAACTTCGATGTTGGCAATAATGGCTTTGATAAGGGCATCGCGCTCCTCCTTGGGCATGGCTGCAACCCTTAGCAGGCTATCCTCGGTTTTAATGGTAGTAATGTTTTCTACAAGTGAGTTGAGATATTTTGCTTTCTGCTCAATCCTTTCAAACTCGGGGTAGGTATTATCCAGCGAATTGTATGAGCTATCGTAGTATGCCTGAGCGCGGGTATAGTCGTTCCTTGAAAAGTAGTAGTCGGCTAAAACCAGATACGACATCCCTTTTTGGTTACTGTTGCTTTTGCTGTACCTTGCCGATAGGGTATAGTACTCAATAGCTTTATCGGTATTGCCATCCTTTTGCTCCAGATTTCCAAGAGTGAAATAGAGCTGGTCAAGGTAATCGGAGTTTTTGGCGTCCTTGGATAACTTTATAAGCTCACGTTTAAGTTCACCGCCCTGTTTCTGGCTAAGTGCAATCAATTGGATACGTGCGCTAAAGGCCATATCGTAAGCGGGGTTCAGCTTCAAAACTTTTTGGTATGCAATCAGGGCTTCGCCATTTTTCCCAATTTGCTGTAGTGTTTGGGCAAGAATGTATGTGTATCTGATTCTGTCGTTCTTTTTGGGGGCTAGTTCAATGGCTTTCATTAGGTATGGGAGCATTGCCTCGGGTTGCTGTTGCTTTTGGTAGTAGTATGCCCAGGTTGATGAAAGTAGATGGTTAAACTTCTTGCTACGCGGCCGCTTACGGTTACTCTCAACCGATTTTAGCCTATCCTGTGCATCAACATAATCGCCCTCCAGAATGGCAACTCTGGCAAGCCAAACCTGTGCCTCGAACCAAATGGGTAACCCAGGGAACTGCCTGATTACAAACTCAAACGATGAGCGAGCCTTAGGTAAATCCTGTTTCCAGGTATGAGCCATGCCAACCAGCAACCACGATTCTCGAGCCCACCTAACATACTCGTTAAGGCTCATGAACTCCTTTTCCTTGGGGCTTAATGTGTTTTTTTTTCGAGCAGGTTTAACGGTTATGGAATGGCGAGCCAGCAGCATGGTGCATTTGTTGAGCGTACGCTCCATATCGCCCGAAACAATTCCGGGAACTTGGCTTTCACCAATGAGCAGTACCGGAAGGTTAAGGGTGTAATTATAGTTTATGCCCTTCTCGGCTCGCAGGGTTCCGTTTTTGTAATTGTCGTAGGCATTATAGTAGTAGTTGTAATATGATGTCAGGTTATGGTAGTTTCGGCTCATAAACGTATTCTTTTGCGATGAGCACGACCATCCTCCCATAAGCAAAACAATGCTTAGCAGTATCAATCGGGCGTGTGAGAGTTTTATCAACTTGCGACAATTTTGCATTACAAAAACGGATATTAGCCCCAAAAAGTATTTAGGGGCACAATATTACAAATTATTGAGGATTTTAGGTTTCCTTCTTTTTTGAATTTTACCGAAAAAACTTTATTCCACCTCAATTACCAGATACTTTGAAACCGACCAGAATTTTTGGGTATCGGTAATTTTAAGTTCTTCAGTTATTCCCTTTTCGTTAGCTGTTAGGGTATATGACTCTTTTGGATGGGTTGTAACAATAGTTACTTTTTTGGCAGAAAGGGGGATGCTTTCGGTTTTTGAAATATCGATACGCACAAAATAGTTCTGATTAAACTCGGCTTTCATTTTGCTCGATTTGCCGATTCCCAGGAAACCACCGGATTTGTCGATAACCTTATTATCAATTAGTTCCCGCCTTGTGCCAATGGCATACCAGGCCGTGTTGAGCAGTTCGGTTTGGCTTTGAATTTTTACACTCATCTCAACCTTTTCCTCCATTAGCGTATCGATACGAGCATTTAGCTGGGTTACGGTGAAGTTAAGCTGAGAAAGATTTTCCTTAAGCTGTTCAATCTCATGCTCCTTTTCCTCAAGTTGTTGGGTTACGTTGGTAATCATTCGCTCAAACTCTGCCACCTTAAGGTTGGCTTCTTTCAACTTTTTTCGGAGTGCCGCAATGGTTTGGCGGTTCTTATCCATCAGTATATTGATGGTTTGAATATCCTCATCAATCTGTTGACGCACATCGGGTTTAAGCTCACTGCCGGCAATGGCATTCTTGCTAATGGTTTGTTCCTTCTGCTTGATAACGCTCAGGTTTTGTTCAATCTCTCCCATAAGGGCGAAGAACTGGTTTATGGTAGAATCTTTCACCCTGGCCTCGTTGCGTAGGGCTTCGTTCTCCTTAGTGAGCAGCTCAATCTTTTTCTTGCTAGAACCATCGCACGATACAAGCAATGAGGCAAACGTAATCGCAATAGCTATGCTTACTAAACCCTGTGCTTTCATATAGGTAACATAATTGGTTTGAAGTGTGCAATTTACTGAATTCTTTGTTTGATTCATTGCTAAGAACAGTAAAAATGAGGACAATAGTTTACTGGACAATTGGCTAAAGCTCTACGTAATATGAGGTAGAACAGTGTTTTATTGCATTGAAAGGGAATTAGAAAAATGAATAGGAATATAGCTTTTAAAAGAATTTCCCTTTCTTATTATTTGAAGGTTGCCGTCAACTTAATATCTTTACGATTTAAAAATTAATCCGCTAACTAAAAAATAGTTGAACAAACGATGCACTTGCTTGAAACTAAGGGAATTGTAAAACGTTACTGCAACCATTTGGCGCTCGACGACGTTAGCCTATCGGTGCCAAGAGGTAGTATCTATGGGCTTTTGGGGCCAAACGGAGCGGGTAAAACTACCTTAATCCGCATCATAAACCAAATTACTGGCCCCGATAAGGGAGAGATTCTCTTTGATGGTCGCCACATGCAACCTAACGATATTTACCGCATTGGTTACCTACCCGAGGAAAGAGGGCTTTACAAGAAGATGAAGGTGGGTGAGCAGGCCCTGTTCCTTGCCCAGCTCAAGGGTCTTAGCCGGGCTGATGCTTTGAAGCGGCTAAAGTACTGGTTCGAGAAGTTTGAGATTCAAGCCTGGTGGGATAAAAAAATTGAGGAGCTCTCAAAGGGTATGGCTCAAAAGGTTCAATTCATGGTAACCGTTATCCATGAGCCGGAGCTGCTCATCTTTGATGAGCCGTTCAGCGGGTTCGACCCCATTAACGTACAGTTGGTGAAGGACGAAATACTTGAGCTGAAGCGCAAGGGCACAACCATCATCTTTTCAACCCACAACATGGCATCGGTTGAGGAGCTTTGCGACCATATCACTCTAATAAACAAATCGCGGAATATCCTGAGCGGGCAAATAGATGAGGTGCGCCAGAACTACGGGAGCAATGTTTTCGAAGTGGCTTTCCGAGGCAATCCCGATTCACTAAGGCAAAAGGTTGAGGGTAGGTTCGAACTCCTGAAGATTGATACCGAGAATTCGCTGTCTAAGGCTCAGGTTAGGCTAAAATTGCAATCAGATGCCAATAACCTTTTGCAGGAATTGATTCCGGCTGTTGAAATAGTTGCATTCAACCCAATTGTGCCTAGCATGCACGATATTTTTATTCAGGTAGTGCAGGAGTATAACCAAAAGCACGGCTTAGCAATCAGTTAGGTTAAAACTTAAACTCAGAAAACAGTATGAACAAGATATTTCTTATAATCCAGCGCGAGTTCATGACCAGGGTCAGGAAAAAATCGTTTATCATAACCACCCTGCTCTCGCCAATATTTTTTGCTGCCATTGCCATACTTCCAAGCTACCTGGCTTCGCTTGAGGTTACCGAGGTACGAATCGTTGCTGTGGTTGATAATACCAAACAATTTATTGATGTAATTCCGTCCACTGAGTACATTAGGATTGCCTATATAACTGACACACCTGCCGAAAAGGTTAAGGAGAATTTAAGTGAAACAGGCTATTACGCCTTGTTGGTTATTGACACAACCATAACCCCTAATCAACCTGCTTTCACTATCTACTCCCAAAAGCAGCCTGCCATTGACGTGATGCAGCACTTGGAGAATACTTTAAAAAAAGAAATTGAAGCGCGCAAGCTTAAAACCTATAATATCGATAATCTTGATAAGATACTTGCCGATGTAAAAACAAGTATCTCAATAAAATCGATAAAGGTGAGCCAAACGGGCGAGGAAAAGGAGAGCAATACCCTTATAGCCATGGCAATTGCTTACATCATGAGCTTTATGATGTACATGATGGTGCTTATTACCGGTAACCAGGTTATGCAGGGTGTAATTGAGGAGAAAACAAACCGCGTGGTTGAGATTATCATATCATCGGTTAAGCCATTCCAGATGATGGCAGGCAAAATTTTTGGAATGGCCGCAGTGAGCCTTTTACAAATATTGATTTGGGTGGTAATGACCGCCGCTCTTGCGGGGGCTGGTATCAACATCATAAGCAGTAAAATAACTGCAAAGCCAGCCACCGAGCAGGTTCAGGCCATGGCTCAGGCCGACCCCCAAATGGCACAGGTTCAGGAACAGGCAACAGCAGCTGCTAATAGTAAGGGGATGAGTTTTCTAACAGCCCTTAAGAACCAGAACTTTCCTTTACTAATAGGTGGATTTATTTTCTACTTCCTTTTTGGTTACCTACTTTATGCGGCTATGTTTGCTGCCGTAGGCTCGGCTGTGGAGAGTATAACCGATACCCAGCAACTCACACTACCAATTACTCTTCCGCTTATACTGGCAATAATTGTAATGATTAGCGGAATCAAATCGCCCGATGGGGCACTTGCTTTTTGGTTCTCAATAATACCTTTCACTTCGCCCGTAATTATGCTTACTCGATTACCTTTTGGTGTACCAGCATGGCAGCTGGCGTTATCGGCTACTTTGCTTGTGGGTACATTTATCCTCATTACCTGGCTAGCCGCCAAGATATACAGGGTTGGTATTCTGATGTACGGTAAAAAGTACACCTGGAAGGAGATGATTAAGTGGATTAGTTACAGAGGTTAGAGTTTGCCATGCTTACCCTTGAACAGCTAATTGAAAATTACGATAATCCCGGCACGGTTATCCTCCTTGAGCGTAAACGTGCCGTTTTACTTGCCGACCAGCAAAAGTTAATTGAGGTTTAGTAAGTTGCTTGCTAGCAGCGCTAAATATGTCCTTTTTCGGAGTGGTTATGCCAAGGGAGCCGACTATTAATTCTTGTAGGGCATTCCTTAGGTTTACCCTTTGTGTTTGCAGGTTATCACCCCATACTGTGGCCACAGGCGCAAAACTAACCTTGGGCATCAAACCATTGCGCTCGACGATGTTGATTTAGCAAACGAGCCCGATATTATCTGTCATACCCAAAATAGCAGCAGCGTAGCCCCGCTTATCGATGGATTTTTAAAGGCAGGCGATAATGCGCTTACAGTAAAAGCCCGATACCTGCTTCGCGATACCATAAAGGTGGTGGGTACCTCTAAGTTGCAGCCTGCAACTTTGGCCATTTTTTACGATGATTTAGTTAAACCCAAAACGGATGGAACGGGGCACACCATGCGGGTATGTGAAAAAAATGGAATTCCCTATTTCGATCAAAGGGTGTGGTTTAAGTGGTTGGAACAGTAACCCCTTTAGGGCTTGGGCCTTTCCATCCTCATTGTGAAGGTTTTATTGAAAATTCCTGCATTAACAAGTTTGTCAAACTCTGCCGAATTCCTGGGTTTTAGAATGATCTTTGAATTCTCTTTGTTTTCGTTGTTGATATTCTCGTAAGGTACTATGTTGGCTATTCCCTTTTCAATCTCAGCAAGTTTGTTGGGGTTGATATCGGAAAAGCTAATAAATAGGGAGTCGTTGCTTAACTTGAAAAGGTAAGCTATCCACACCAATCGGCCCTTAACGCTTTCGGAGAGGTTAACCACAAACCCATTGGAATATTCCCTGACATCAAGGTTTTTTCCTAGGGTTCCGGTTACTGTGAATTTGTTTCCACTGCCAAGCGATATTGTATTCTTAGTGATAGTTAGCGTGTCGTTATCGGAGCTGATAAAAATTCCCGGGAATGCATTGTTTAGGTTACTGATGCTTTTCCCATCAACAGGCTGAGGATTATCAAATACAACGTTATCGCAGGAAGTTAGCAAAAGTGCAGCTAAAAGTAAGGATTGTGAAATTCTTTTCATTATACTTTACTTTTTACCTCTAAATAGATATACAAAACCTTTAGCGCTTTCATACTGCCCGGAAAGATCCTCGATAACATAGAAGTAAACCCCTTCGGGCATATCGGTTCCCTGGTTGTTCTTGCCATCCCAAACCAAAACACTCGTTTCCGTTTTGAAAACCAAACCACCTGAACGGGAAAATATGCGAAAATCGAACCATGCCGTACCACTTGTAGGCACGATGAAGTTATCGTTTACCCCATCGGAGTTAGGGGTAAACACGTTGGGGATGTTTTCAAGTGGAACCTTTCCGCTTGAAAAATCGGGCACAACTCTTATTTCTCGTGTAAACTCGGCCGTTTGTCCGCTGTTTGTGTTACGTACAGAAAGCTTTACCTGATGTAAACCAGCTGTGGAAAAGGTATAGTAAACGTTTGGCCACTGGTCGAGCGTTGCATCGTCGAAAGCGTTTCCGGCCAAAGGACTACCATCAACCGTCCAGGTGAAACGGAGGTCTCCCAAGCTGTCGGGGTGGTTAGGTATTTTGTAAGCATTCAGGAAAATACGCTTGTACGAGGCAAGTCGGCCTAAATTCCTATCGGGGAAAACAAAAAAGAAGGCAGGGCTTACCGGAATTTCACGCGAGTGCGAGAGGTTTTCACCATTCAGCGTGTAGTTTAGGGTAACGGTTACACTATCGTCCCAGCTCGTGTAGGAGTATGTGTGAGTGGGCGAAGCCTCGGTCGATGTATTGGAGTCCCCAAAATCCCAACCTGTTGGATTTACTCCTGCACCAGGTGTAAACTTTAGGGTTGATTGGCTTCCAATGTTGGTTGTTTCAATTAGCTGCCAAGTGAAAACCGAATCGGCTTCAAAGTTTTGTGAAAAACTTAGGAATGGTAAAAGCATTGCAATCGCAATGGTTGCTGCTGTTGAGGTAATATCTTTAATCATTGCCGGCATGGTTTATCAGGTAAAATTAAGCAAAATCGATATTCTGTCTATATCTTTTCGGTTAATTTTTGAACAACCCTAAAGTTATTAAAAAATTCCTTTGCAAAAACACGAATAACTGTATAGCTCGGTATGGCAAGTAGCATTCCGAGAATTCCGGCAACACTGCCAGCAACCAGAAGAACAATAAAGATTTCGAGGGGGTGTGCTTTTACACTGTTTCCGTAAATTAATGGTTGAAATATAACATTATCTATAATCTGGGTGATTAGGAACACAGAAACAACCAGTATGGTAAATGTAAGCATATTGACCGTGAATCCCAGGTGGAGTTGTGTGGCCAATACTATGAGTGTACCAACCACGGTCCCAGTAAGTGGCCCTACGTAAGGTACTACGTTCATGATACCTGCAATTAAGCCAACTACCACTGCTGTTTGAAAACGGATGCCAATAATGGATAGCCCAATGGTGTCGAGCACCATTATGGCTGTACTCTCAATAATTATACCAATAAAATAGCGGCGCAGGAGCTTATTTATGCTTACAAGCGCTCGGGTTATTTGCATTTCATATTTTTCAGGAAAAAGCAGGATTACAATTTTAAAAAATAGCGTGTCGTCCTTAAGGAAAAAGAAAGTGATGAAACTTATGGAGAATAAGGCTATAATCAGGCTGATTAGAAGGTTAGCCGTGGACGAAAAAGCGCTGGTAATCATTGAAACCGTGAATATTCCCGATATTTTTGTTATCAGAAAATCCTGCAGCACAAATCCCTGGGCACTTGCAGGCAAATAGTGTTGAATGAATTGTTGAATTGCATTAATTGGTTCGGCAAACGATGCCACAAGGCTTTGCACATCAATTGACCCCAACTCGTTGAACTGATCGATTACTAGCGGAATCATAACCCTGAAGAATGCTATGAAAAGTATCCAAATTGCAATAAGAGCAATGGTGGCCCCCACAAAACGAGGTGGCGACCAACTCCTTATTTTGATTGAAGATATAAAATCAACAATAGGTTTACCCATCAGGCTCAGCACAGCCGATATAAGTATGTAGGCTACTATTGATGAAAAGTACCATACCAAAAAAGCAACCAGTGCAACGATAAAACCAATAATGATATACCGCACAAGCTGGTTCATAATCCTAAAATTTATCAAACCTAATACAAAAAGCTGAAAAATCAAAATAGAGGGGGATGGTTGAAAGTAAATAGGTAATAGAGATTCGTTGGCCGTGAACCGTTAAACGAAAGAATGTAGAGTATGGCGAGGTTAATGGAAGTTGGAGCATGTTATTCGGCTGGTCTAACCTAGCTCTTGATCTCTGACTCCTGAATTCTGATTCCAGACTTCTTTATGAAAAATCTAAAAATCATTACTTTTGCAAATCATGAAACTAGCAAATTACATACATTACTTTTTCCGATATTGCTTTTAGCATAGGGCAATCAAATAATTTTCTGCAATTTTTGTCTTATTAAATCTTACTAGTTTGATATGAGCCAATTAACTATTTACAATACACTTACTCGCAGGAAAGAAACCTTTGAGCCACTTAACCCACCTCATGTTGGGCTTTATGTTTGCGGACCTACCGTTTATGGCGATCCGCACCTGGGCCATGCCCGGCCAGCAATTACTTTCGATTTGTTGTTTCGGTACCTGAAACATTTGGGTTACAAGGTTCGCTATGTTAGAAATATTACCGATGTTGGTCATCTGGAGAACGATGCCGATGAAGGCGAAGATAAAATAGCCAAGAAAGCTCGACTTGAGGAGTTGGAGCCTATGGAGGTGGTTCAGTACTACACCGATAGGTATCACAGTGCCATGAAGCTGCTGAACGTACTGCCGCCTAGCATTGAACCCAGGGCATCGGGACATATCATTGAGCAAATTGAGCTGGTTAAAAAGATAATTGACAATGGCTTTGCTTACGAACGGAATGGTTCCATTTACTTCGATGTGGTTAAGTATAACAAAAAGTATAACTACGGCATTCTTTCCGGACGTAATATTGACGATTTAATGGCTAATACCCGTCAGCTCGATGGGCAGGATGAGAAACAGAACCCATTTGATTTTGCGCTTTGGAAAAAAGCATCGCCACAGCATATTATGCGTTGGCCCTCGCCGTGGAGCGAAGGCTTTCCCGGTTGGCATTTGGAGTGCTCGGCAATGAGTACCAGGTACCTTGGCGAACCTTTCGATATTCACGGGGGTGGAATGGATTTGCTTTTTCCTCACCATGAATGCGAAATTGCCCAGAGCGTAGCGGCCAACGGTAAGCAGGCAGTGAGGTACTGGATGCACAACAATATGATTACCATTAACGGCCAGAAGATGGGTAAGTCGCTAGGGAATTTCATTACGCTTGAGGAACTTTTCTCTGGTTCGCATAAGTTGCTTGAGCAGGCTTACAGCCCCATGACCATAAGGTTTTTCATACTTCAGGCACAGTACCGTTCAACTCTCGACTTTTCCAACGAGGCCCTTCAGGCTGCCGATAAGGGTCTTGCCCGCCTTATGGCGGCAAACCGCCAGCTCGATCGCATTAAGCCATCGGCTACTTCAAGCGTTAAGGTCAACCTGCTTAAGGAAAAAGTTTACGAGGCCCTGAACGACGACCTTAACAGCCCGGTTGCCATCGCTGTCCTATTCGACTGGGTTCGCCAAATTAACCTGCTTGCTGAGGGCAAGGAAACCATTAGCGAGGCCGATTTACATGAGCTAAAATCGTTCTTTAGAACGGTTATCTTTGACATCCTTGGACTTGTTGATGAGCATACCTCGGGCTCAAAACATGCTGAGTTAACAGCTAAGCTGGTTGAAATGCTGTTGAATATGCGCCTGGAGGCAAAACAGCGTAAGGACTTTGCCACATCCGACCGGATTCGTGATGAGCTGGCTAAGCTTGGCGTAATTGTTCGCGACCGCAAGGATGGGTTCGACTGGGAGTTGGAATAGGCTCATTTTTCTTGTCTAAAATCAATAAAAAATCGTGGGAGGTTCCTGGAAACAAAGTTTTTTTAGCCTTTGAAAGGTTGTACGTTAGGTTAAATGATTCTTTGAAACTAGAATCTCTTACTGATATAGAAAAAGCAGGGATTCTACATTGGTATGAAATTACTTTTGAACTTGGATGTAAAACTCTTAAGGATTACCTTCAGGGAATGGGTGTTGAGGTAAGATTCCCACGCGATACCATAAAGTAAGCATTTAAGAACGAACTTATTCAGGATGGTGACCTTTGGATTGAAATGCTCGAAAAACAGGACCTAATGTCGCATACCTACGATGAATTTATTCATGGCATTGAGCAGTTCTACACTAAATTAAAGGAACTTAGGTAATGGAAACATTTGGTATATCCGAGAAGAGTTATTTACTGATAATTGATGTTTTAAAAAGTTACCCTGAGGTAGAAGTTGCAATTATTTTTGGGAGTAGGGCAAAAGGAAAAAAACGGGAGCGACATTGACCTTGCTTTGATTGGTGAGAGCTTAAACAGTAAAATAATCCTTGACATAGCGGGTATCCTGAACGAGGGAATTTCTATTCTCTACCATGTTGATGTGGTAACTACACAATCTTTACCCCAGAGCTAAAGGAGCATATCCGATAGGGTTGGCCAGGAATTTTACCGAAAAGGGTGTTGAGCAAAGCAGCACCCTTTCTTACTTATTTCATCTTTAAAACTCTCGGAAACCAATGATATGCCTTACATCGCTTATGGTTTTCGATGCGCTTTCGCGGGCTTTTTCTGCACCCATACGGGCTACCCTCTGCAACTTGTCGTTGTCGGCAAGTATGGCTTCAATCCTTTGGCGGATTGGCGTCGTAAAGGTGATGATATCCTCGGCCAGCTGTTTCTTCATATCGCCATAACGAATCTCACAGGCATTGTACTTGTCCTCAAAGTACTGCACAGTATCGGGCGATGAAACCGCTTTCATAATGGTAAAGAGGTTTTGAATGGCCTCAGGCTTGGGTTGATTTGGTTGGGTTGGGCCTGAATCGGTAACGGCTTTCATTACCTTTTTTCGGATGGTTTCCGGGGCATCGGAAAGGTAAATGGCATTCCCTTCGGACTTGCCCATTTTGCCTGAGCCATCGAGGCCAGGGATTTTAATCAAATCCTCGCCAAAGTTAAAGGCAACCGGTTCAGGGAAGTAGTCAACCTTATACATTCTATTGAAACGGTTAGCAAAGGTGCGGGTCATTTCCAGGTGTTGCTCCTGGTCTTTGCCCACGGGCACCTTGGTTGCCTTGTGAATAAGAATATCGGCAGCCATTAGTGTGGGGTAGGTAAGTAAACCAGCATTTATGTTATTGGGCTGCTTACGAACCTTTTCCTTAAACGATGTGCATCGTTCAAGTTCGCCCTTGTAAGCGTTCATGTTAAGTAAAAGGTATAGCTCGGGAATCTGTGGCACATCGCTCTGGATGTAAAGCGTAGCCACTTCAGGGTCAAGGCCGCAGGCCAGGTATTCGGCAAGCACCTGTTTTACTGAACCATGCAAATCCTCAGGGGTGGGGTGTGTGGTAAGCGAATGGTAATCGGCAATAAAAAAGAAGCATTTATTCTCATGCTGCATGCGAACGAAGTTGCCCAGTGCTCCAAAGTAATTGCCAAGGTGTAGCTTCCCGGTTGAGCGGATTCCGCTAAGTACAATATCCATCTTCCTAAATTTTTGGCAAAAATAACATTTTTTAGGGTTTAATCAGTTTGGGTTTTCGTTTCAGGAAATCATTAAGCTTAACTGGCGAGTTTAACTCTGCCCATCGGTAGGTTAACTCATATTGTTCGTTAAGGTTGTTAAAATCGAACATGGGAAAGCTGTAATCGTAATCGGGAACAAACACCCATGTTTTACCTGCCAGTTCAGGGTAATGCTTGCTCAAATGTTCTAATCTGCGCCAAAAGCCTATAGAGGTAAGCATATCGGGCGATAAGCCATTATTCCCTTTGGTTTTTAATTCGTAACCGAATGGTTTAAGTTCATCGGCAAGGGTCATGTTGGTATCGCGCTTACGCGAAATTATTATTATCCGCTCAACGGGTTGCTTCCTGTAATTCTCAAACTCAATAAGTGCCTGAAAGGGAACACGGTCGTCGCCAATACCTCCATCGTAGTATGGAATATCGGGAATGGTTTTAATACCGCTTATGCGTGCAGGTGGAAAAACGAGCGGATAGGCCGTTGAGGCCATTAAAACATCAATAAGGTTTAGGGTTGAATCGCTCTCACGGTTAATTTTTCGGTTACAGAACCTGTATGTTCCTTCGCTAAGGGGCGATGGTCGTAGGCTTACCACTGAAATAGCCGTTGGTATGGGCAAATTGGTTAAGGTTTGATACCCCAATTTGCTCGTCACCACTTCATGTAGCAGCTGGCGCAGGGGCTCATTGCTAACGGGTAATCCTTTTTTGTCTATTCTAAAAACATTATCATTTCTGATATCGGCAAATATCTCACGGTACTCTTTCCACGTTAACTTTTTCTCAAGTATTGCATTTAGCATCACTGCATTTAGAGCGCCAGAGCTTGCCCCTGAAATGAAAACAACATCGTTTAGCTCACCCCGCTCGTAAAGGCTCTGGAGCAGGGCTGCTTCTTGTGCAATTTTTGCTGCTGCCCCTGTGATAATAATGGCTGCTCCCTTAGCGGGTTTTGTCTTATCAGAAATATCCCTGCTGATAGGCTTTTTAGCCATTGATATGGCAACTACAGCAACCGAAAAAAACAATACCCAAAGGCCAATCCGCTTACGAGTCATGGTTATAGGTGTTTTACAAGGTGTTTGAATGTTCGCCAAGTTATACGAGTTTTGTGTAAACTTCTGTTTATGAAGGTTAAATAGAATAAAAAAACATTGCCAAAAATTACACTTTTAACACATTTCACTTGAATTGATAATCATTTTTTAGTTAGATTTGCTTGAAACCAACTTCTACTGCCATGAAACACATTATAGTGCCCATTGATTTTTCAAAGGAATCGCTGAACGGTTTAAGATTAGCAATAATCTTTGCCAATAGGTTTGATAGCGTGGTTCAAATGGTGCATGTGCAAAAATACCCTACCAATTTAACACCGGGGCAGTTTGAGGAGGAGTATAAAAGGATAGAAAAAAAATTTGAGGCCTTGGTTGAGGACTACTCAACCAAAATGGCTAACAGCGCCAATTTAACCTATATCATAAAAAAGGGTAAGATTTACCGCGAGGTGGTTAACCAGGCACATGCCTTTGAGGAGTCCGCCATAATATGCTCAACCCATGGGGCTTCGGGATTCGAAGAGTTTTTTATAGGGAGCAATGCGTTTCGCATTATTTCGGCCACCCAGTGCTCCGTAATTACCATTCGGCATGGGGCAATGCCAAGGGATATCCAAAAAATCATTTTACCCATAGATGTTACAGCCGATACCCGTCAAAAGGTTCCCATTACCACTGAAATTGCTAAGGTTTTTGACGCCGAGGTGCATGTAATTGCAATGGCTACCATGCAAACCGATGAAACTGACCTCAAACTTAATGCTTACACCAAGCAGGTTTGCAATTACCTGAAAGAGCATGAGGTGCGTTTCCAAAAGGCAAGCCTGCGTGGCGATAATATCACCGATATCACCATTGAGTACGCCCTGGATGTGAACGCCGACCTAATAAGCATTATGACCGAGCAGAACACTTCCCTTAGCGATTTTGTTCTGGGTAGCCAAGCCCAACAGATGCTTAGCAAGTGTCCCATACCGGTACTTAGCGTTACCCCTAAGGAAATTTTCATCATGGGCAGTTTTAAAACATATGGTAGCGGCTACTAGCTTTACCTTGATATTTTTGTTAGGTAAACTTTACCTCCAAGCGTTAGTATCGAATCGGTTGTGGTAGTCTTATAACCCTTTAGTGTATCCCATTTGATCACATTTTTAGTAGTTAATGTTGCCCTTGAGGTAACGCTTGGCTGGTTTATACAGTCAGTGTAAATGGTGTAGCCTTGCAATTTTAAGCTATCGAGGGTGGTACTAATTTTTTGCGGCTCAGTGCTAGCCGCCTTAACAATTAAAGGTTTTTGAATTTGCAAATATTCAAGCCTATTGATAACTTTTGGAGCATCGGTCAGGATATAGGCTCTCCTTTCATTGGTGTTTTGCATAATCGATTTTAAAACCAAATCGGAGCTATCGGCAGTATATATTTTTTGTGGTAAAATCCCAAACGATAAGTTCCATACTATTACTGAAATAACCAACCATACAGCTGTACTGCGATTTGTTATTAAACCAGCTGCCGGGAGTGTTGCAAGGAATGGAATCATTGCCATGAATTCGGCATTTCCTCCCGCTAAAAATGCAAACCCAACTTGCATGAATAATGCCCATAGGTGAATCATTTGAAGTCTATTGAGCCTTGCAGGTTTTGTATGCTTAAACAGTTTTATTAAAAACATTATCAAAGCGAACCCTGATATTAGAAATGGAATCCACCACAGCCACGATTGTGCCAGAATAAAATGGATGTAACCATGCAATTGGAAAAATGCTCTGAATAGGTTGCTTATGCCAACCATAAGAATAGTTGAATTCAATTCAATTGTTGCGTTTCCGGTGTAGTAGTCGCTAAAAATGAACCGGAAAAAGCTGGCAAAACTGATATCGATTCCCATATATTGCATGGCAAGGATGTAAGCGGCGGGTACTATTACTGCTGATGCAAGAAATAGCAGAGGTTTGTAATTCCTGTGATTGAATTTCGGTAGGGTTGCAATGGCAAGAGCAAACCACTAAAAAAACATTACCTGATGGTAAATGCATGCTGCAGCCGCCAGAAATCCCGAAAAAACATATATGTTGATTTTGGGGTATTCTCAGCTTTTAGGTAAAAGTAAGTTGCACCAACCGATAGCATAATCGGAATGATATTGGTTTCATTATCTATTGTGAACCTAAGAAACCCCCAGTTCAAACCGGAAACGATGGTAAAGGCAGTGGTTCTTATGGCATCAAGCCCTATAAGTTGGAGTAATCTGAAAAATATAAAAGCTGTAATTGAGGCACATAGGGCATTCAACAATTTAAGCAGATAAATGGTTTCAGCATTGGGGAGTACAATATGGATTAGCTTTGCCCAGTAAAACCCTGTGATGCTGTAAAGTAAGTGATGCGGTCGAAGTAAGGAGTTCCCATTTACAATATCGGCTGCATAACCCCAACCATCAATGGTGCTCAAGTTTGATATCCCAAGTGTGTATATCAGGAATAGGAGTGTAGCAACAATTGCTGCCCCCCTGCGCTCAAAAAACTTTTCATTCATACAAACGAAAACTACTAAGATTCATGAAATGTGATAAAAGTTACTATTTTTGTGTGGTTAAAACAGAGTATAAAAGTATTGTTTTTGAGGAAGATATTATACAGGCATGAGAAATAGTGAAAGGACAAAAGTAAAACTACTGCTCGAGAGTGGAGTTGTTGGCGCTGAGGTAGCGGCAATGGGATGGGTACGTACCAAGCGTGGTAATAAGAATGTGGCCTTTGTTGCGTTAAACGATGGCTCTACCATCCATAACATCCAGGTTGTATTTGATATGACCCGTTTTACCGAGGAACAACTTAAGGGTGTAACCACCGGTGCCTGCATTGCCGTGAGGGGTTTGCTGGTTGAGTCGCCCGGTTCGGGTCAGCGGGTGGAGATTCAGGCTAACTACCTCGAGCTTTTAGGCGAGGCCGATGCCACAACCTATCCGCTCCAGAAAAAAGGGCATAGCATGGAGTTTCTGCGCGAGATTGCGCATCTCCGCCCTCGCACCAATACTTTCGGAGCAGTACTGCGAATCCGGCATGCCATGGCTTACGCCATTCACAAGTATTTTAACGACAAGGGGTTCTTCTACATTCACGCACCCATCATTACCGGTTCCGATGCCGAAGGGGCAGGGGCTATGTTCCGTGTTACCACGCTTGATTTGGATAACCTCCCCCGTACCGAGGATGGGAAAATTGACTGGAGCGAGGATTTCTTTGGCAAGGAAGCCAAGTTAACCGTATCGGGTCAGCTTGAAGCGGAGTTAGGGGCATTAGCTCTATCGGAGGTTTACACTTTTGGTCCAACTTTCCGTGCCGAGAATTCTAATACACCCCGCCACCTGGCCGAGTTCTGGATGATTGAGCCCGAAATGGCTTTCTACGATATTCAGGATAACATGGATTTGGCCGAGGATTTCCTAAAATATCTTATTAGGTACGCACTTGAGCATTGTGCTGACGATTTGGAGTTTCTAAACAAGATGTACGACAACGAGCTTATCGACAGGCTTAAGTTTGTAACTGATAATCCATTTGAAAGGTTAACATACACTAAGGCTATAGAAATACTGGAGTCCGATAACCAGAAGTGGGAATTCCCAGTATTCTGGGGGGCCGACCTGCAGTCGGAGCACGAACGTTACCTGGTGGAGAAACACTTCAAGAAGCCTGTAATACTGACTGATTACCCTAAGGAAATCAAAGCTTTTTACATGAAGCAAAACGACGATGGCAAAACCGTTCGTGCCATGGATGTACTCTTCCCAAAAATTGGCGAGATAATTGGTGGTTCCCAGCGCGAGGAGGTTTACGATAAGTTACTACGCCGTATCCATGAATTACATATTCCTGAAAAGGATGTATGGTGGTACCTGGAAACCCGTAAGTTTGGTTCAGCACCACATAGTGGATTTGGCTTGGGTTTTGAACGCTTACTGCTTTTCGTAACCGGAATGACCAACATACGCGACGTGATACCATTCCCCCGTACACCCAAGAACTGCGAATTCTAAAAGGCTATGCTCAAGCAGCGGTTACAGCAAAAACTTCTTCAGAAGTTATCGCCACAGCAAATCCAAATGATTAAACTGTTGGAGATACCTACCATGTTGCTTGAACAGCGGATTAAAAAGGAGCTGGAGGAGAATCCAATTCTCGAGGAGGTGGAACAATCGGAGCCTCAAACGGAGCCCGAGCTCGTCCTGCCCGACGACAACAAGGAAGGTAATGATGATGAGTTTTCGCTTGAGGATTACATGAACGATGACGATATCCCTTCGTACAAGCTTTACTCAAATAACACATCGTACGAAGCTAAGCGTGAGGAGGTTCCTTTTTCCACTGGTATCTCATTCCACGAGCATCTTGAGAACCAGCTCGGCATGGCCGATCTCACTGAGCGGGAAAAGCAACTTGGGCTTTACCTAATTGGCAACATAGATGAGGATGGCTATATACGTCGTAAGTTAACCGCAATTGCCGATGATATTGCATTCTCGTTAGGTATTGAAACCGATGAGGATGAACTGGAACGAATACTTTACGTAATTCAGGAGTTTGACCCACCCGGAGTGGGGGCCCGTGACCTTCAGGAATGTTTACTTATTCAGATCAAGTCCAAGGAGCAGCAAAATGAGTTAACCAAAATTGCCTACAAAATACTTAAGTACCACTTTGACGAGTTCATCAAAAAACATTACGATAAGATAGCTTCAAGGCTAAATCTGTCCGATGAAATGCTTAAGCAGGCTATAGATGAAATTTTGAAGCGAAACCCCAAACCCGGCGGCAGTTTTACCGACCCCTACGACCAGTCGGCACAGCATATAATCCCCGATTTCATTCTCGATTATGAGGATGGTGAGTTTAGGTTAAACCTGAACTCGCGCAACGTGCCAGAGCTACGAATAAGTAAGGAATATGCTGATATGCTCAAGTCGTATTCTTACAACAAGGAGTTTAGCAACAGCCAGGAACGCGAGGCTGTAGCTTTTGTAAAGCAAAAGATTGAGTCGGCCAGGTGGTTTATTGATGCGCTGAAACAGCGCCAGAACACCCTGCTGATAACCATGCAGGCCATACTTGATTACCAGAAGGAGTATTTTCGTGATGGTGATGAAAGTAAGCTTAAGCCCATGATTCTGAAGGATGTTGCTGAAAGAACGGGGCTCGACATTTCAACTATCTCACGCGTAGCTAACAGTAAGTACATTCAAACCCATTTCGGGATATTCTCCCTCAAACACTTCTTTAGCGAGGGTATGCAAACCGATTCTGGCGAGGAGGTATCAACCCGTGAAATTAAAAAAATTCTTGCCGAGTGTGTCGACAATGAGGATAAGCGTAGTCCCCTTACCGATGAGGCGTTAATGGAAATTCTGAAAGGTAAGGGTTACCCCATTGCCCGACGTACAGTTGCCAAGTACCGTGAACAGCTTGGAATTCCCGTTGCTCGCCTAAGAAAAGAACTTAACTAATCTTTTTTTTAATGCTACAACGACTTTTGCTTATACTTTCAGCTATTCTTCACCCTATACTGGTAACCACCTATATTTTTATAGTGATTTTCTCGTCCAATTCGTTTGTTGCCTTTCTACCTGTAAGGTTAAAGGTAATGCTTACGGTGTTTGTGGCTATCAATACAGTTTTTCTGCCTTTGCTATTAATTGTTCTTTTACATCGGCTAAAAGTTATTCACGATTATACTCTAAAAGTCAGCAGGGAAAGAGTTTTTCCGCTAGCAATATCGATATTGCCTTACCTTTTCACCATTTTTCTTTTTACCAAACTTCAGGTTCCATTTGTATTAATCAAAATTCTCCAGGCTGGTATTTATACATTGATGGTTTCAGCAGCCATTTCTTACTTCTGGAAGATAAGCCTTCATTTAACCGGAATGGGAGGTATTGCAGCGTTCCTTTTGGTATCGGCGCTACAAGGCAACCAGGCTGCAATACCAACTTTTATTTTGTGTATAATGCTTTCAGGTTTATTGGCTTCGGCTCGCCTTATTAAGGGCGATCATAATCCAGTTCAGGTTTACACAGGTTTCCTTACTGGTTTTACCATTGTTTTTTTTATTTTCTTTCAATAGGCAAGTTGATAATTCCTATTACGCATTGCTTTTGTTCCCTGTGACGGTTTCTTTATAATATCCTGACCTTAATCAATACAATGCGAAACACCAAACAACTAATTACTCATTTTGTTATCTTTGTGATTTTAGAATCTAATTCTTATACCCGTGGCAGCTAAGAAAAAGGTTAAAATATTTAAGAACCTGTGGAGTAAATACAGGTTGAGTATTTTTAACGAGGAAAACTATGAAGAGGTTTGGCAACTGCGTCTTTCCAGGATGAACGTAATAGTTTTCTTTGGTGGTTTTTCAATTTTGCTTATTGCACTAGTGACTGTTCTGATTGCCTTTACGCCTCTACGGGAGTTTATTCCTGGCTACCCCGATAGCCAAACCCGAAAAGGTTATGTTAATAATGCCCTAAAAGTTGATTCACTAGAGAGGGTAGTTACCCAATGGCAGCGATACTATGAGGATATCAGCATCTTGCTTAACGGCGGAGAACCCCTTACAGGTCGCCAAACGGTATTTGACACGGTTAAGCCTACCGCAAAGGTTGAACTATTCCCTTCGGAGGAGGATTCATTACTCCGAATGCAAATTGAATCGGACGAAATGTTTAATTTATCGTTAGGAACGAGTATTGCCAAGAAAAGCAATATACCCTTTTTTATTCCACCTGTTAAGGGTATAATAACTAACAAGTATAACCCGTCAATGAATCATTACGGTATCGATCTGGTTGCTGGCCCTAACGAGGGAGTTCTTGCCATTGCAAAGGGAACAGTGATACTTTCAACCTGGTCGTTGGAAACGGGCTACACAATTGCCATTCAGCACGAGGAGGGATTCCTTTCGGTGTATAAGCATAACAGCAAACTGATGAAGAAGCAGGGCGAATTTGTTAATTCAGGCGATGTTATTGCAATAATTGGTAATTCAGGTGAACTTACCACAGGACCTCACCTGCATTTTGAGCTTTGGCATCATGGAGCCACGGTTGATCCCACCAAGTATATAAAATTTTAGTAGCCGGTATGAAAAGAATTGCCATCCTAGGTTCTACCGGTTCTATTGGAACACAAGCGCTCGATGTAATAAAAGAGCATCCCGACGTGTTTAGCGTAGAGCTACTCGTAGCCCAAAATAGCTGGGAACTCTTAGTACAGCAAGCTATCGATTTTCAGCCAAATACTGTAATTATTGCAAACCAAAGCCATTACCAAAGAGTTAACGAAGCATTAGCCAATCATCCCATAAAGGTTTATACCGGAAAGCAGTCCATAGTCGAGTCGGTTATGTCGTCCGAAGTCGACATGGTACTTACTGCCATGGTCGGTTTTGCTGGGCTTGAGCCCACACTTAGCGCCATTGAGGCAGGCAAGGCCATTGCCCTGGCAAATAAGGAAACCCTTGTTGTAGCAGGCGAACTGGTTACTAAAGCCGCAATTCAAAAGAGAGTGCCAATAATACCGGTCGATTCCGAGCATTCCGCCATATTTCAATGCCTGGTAGGTGAGCGCAGCTCCATTGAAAAGATAATACTTACTGCTTCGGGAGGTCCATTTAGGAATCATACCCTGGAGCAGCTCATGCATGTTACCAAAGCCGATGCGCTTAACCACCCCAACTGGTGTATGGGGCAAAAAATAACCATCGATTCAGCCAGCCTGATGAACAAGGGACTCGAGGTTATTGAGGCCAAGTGGCTTTTTGGCCTTAACCCGGAGCAGATTGAGGTGGTAATTCATCCGCAATCCATTATTCACTCAATGGTACAGTTTGTCGATGGTTCCATTAAAGCCCAAATGGGCTTACCCGATATGAAGTTGCCCATACAGTACGCATTCTCTTTCCCAGATAGAATATCCTCAAACTTCCCGCGCATGGATTTTATTATAAACCATACCCTATCCTTTGAAAAGCCCGATATCAATAGGTTTCCAAGCCTTGCACTGGCTCTTGAATCGTTAAGGGCTGGCGGTAATATGCCCTGTGTGCTTAATGCAGCCAACGAGGTGGCTGTTGATGCATTCCTGCGGGAGCAAATTAGCTTTATGGCAATCCCTAAGGTTGTCGAAGGTGCCATGCGAACCATGCCCTTTATTGGAAACCCTACATTTGCCGATTACATACAAACCGATTCCGAAACGCGTGTTAAATCAGTAGAACTTATAAATCAAAATAACATAAAATGGAAATACTAATAAAAGCAGGCCAATTCTTTTTAAGCCTTTCAATTCTGGTAATTCTTCATGAACTTGGACATTTCCTTTTTGCCAAACTTTTTAAAGCCAGAGTCGAAAAGTTTTACCTTTTCTTCAACCCCTGGTTCTCGCTTTTTAAGTTCAAACGAGGCGAAACAGAATACGGTATGGGGTGGTTACCTCTTGGTGGCTATGTCAAGATATCGGGAATGATTGATGAGTCCATGGATAAGGAACAGCTCAAGCAACCCCCACAACCCTATGAATTTCGTTCAAAACCTGCGTGGCAACGCCTGCTAATCATGATTGGCGGTGTGCTTGTGAATGTTCTTCTGGCATTGCTTATCTATAGCGCAGTGCTTTATACCTGGGGCGAGGATTACCTCCCAACCAAAAACCTTAAATATGGCATTACCTGCGATTCCTTAGCCTTGGAGTTAGGTTTTATGAATGGCGACAAAATCCTTTACGTGGGAGGAAATGAAGTTGAAAACTTTCAACAGATTGCCCACGATATTTTGCTAAACAAAAATCGTGAGGTTACAGTCCTACGTGGTTCCGACACAGTAAAGATTAACATAACAGATGATTATCTGTCCAAACTTGTAAAAAGCCCCATCATCTTTTTCCCGCGAATACCATTTATAGTTAACGACGTTAAAGCAGACGAGCCAGCCGAAAAAGCTGGACTTGTCAAAGGCGATAAACTGCTCGCGCTGAACGGCCAACCAGCTTCGTTTTTCGATGAGTTTAAATCTGAAATGCAGTTTAGTAAGGGAAAAACGGTAAAAATAACCGTTGAACGCAATGGAAACCCTATTGACCTAACTGTTGAGGTTCCCGAAACTGGCATTATTGGAGTTTACCCTGTAGCCGATTTAGCAAAGTTCTTTGAGCTTCACCATAAGGAGTACTCCTTGCTAATGTCCATTCCTGTAGGGGTAAAAAAGGGGTTTGCCACCATATCGAGCTACTTAAAACAGCTTAAGCTGATTTTCTCCCCCAAAACCAAGGCCTACGAGTCGGTAGGTGGTTTTATAACTATTGGAAAAATTTTCCCGTCAACCTGGGATTGGCAGGCATTCTGGAACTTAACAGCATTTCTATCTATTATACTAGCCATAATGAATATTCTTCCTATACCAGCGCTCGATGGTGGCCATGTAATGTTCTTACTTTACGAGATTTTAACTGGGCGAAAACCTGGCGATAAGTTCCTAGAGTACGCCCAGCTTGTTGGCATGGCAATCCTTTTAGCCTTACTTTTATATGCCAACATCAACGATATAGTTAAACTTTTTAGGTAAAAGATTTCTGTATGCTAACACTATTTATTGGGGGTGCAGAGCTGCTTGTTATTGCCATAGTTATCCTAATAATTTTTGGTGCAAGCAAAATACCCCTATTTATGCGTAACCTTGGAAAAGGTGTGGGTGAGTTTAAAAAAGGATTAAAAGAAGCCGAGAATCAAGAGGATAAAGAAAAGGAATGATTTATGTTTTTAGGATTTAGGTGCTGTCTTTTATCTCTTTGCTCACTTATCGTTATAAACGGGTTTTCAAAACCTGTTAAATCAAATAGGGGGATAAACCCTGTAGTGTCTTCCATTGGTGCAATTGAAAAACTTCCCATTTTCGCCTCCACAAATGAAACCGACTCAACCAGGCAAAAGCCTGACCTTTACTATGAGTGTCAACTTGCGGAGATTGGCCGGAATTCGCCCATTGATTTTGATTACAACCCCTATGTAAAGCGATATATTGACATTTTTATCATTGAGCGTCGCGAACAACTTGCTAAGATGGTTGGCTTGGCAAATTACTACTTCCCCCTTTTTGATGAGGTGTTCAGCAAATACCGATTGCCGTTGGAGCTAAAGTACCTTGCGGTGGTGGAATCGGCATTAAACCCCTTGGCAATTTCCCCAACTGGTGCAGTTGGCTTATGGCAGTTTAAAATTAACACCTCCAAGATGTTTAACCTTCAGGTAAACAACTTTGTTGATGAGCGAATGGACCCCTTGAAATCTACTGAGGCTGCCGCGCAGTACCTGCAATACCTTTACAGAACTTTTAACGACTGGAGCTTAGCATTGGCAGCCTATAACGTAGGCCCAGGCCCGATTAGGAACGCCATTGAGCGAGCTAACGGCGAAAGGAATTTTTGGAAATTATATCCACTTCTTCCTGAATCGGCACAAAACTACGTACCAGCCTTTAATGCTGCTGCTTATGCCATGAACAACTACTGTATGCATGGCATTATGCCTGTCCCTGTAACTATAGCTCAGCACCAAACCGATACAATTTGGGTAAATAAGCCCCTCGACCTTAGCCTTTTGGCTAAAGCCATTGCTGTTGATATCAATATTATTCGCTTTCTAAACCCAACCTATCGTTACGATTATATCCCTGAAAATACTTACCCTCAGGTGCTAAGGTTACCTGCTGATAAAACCGGATTATTTATCAGGAAGTCAAAGGAACTTTACCTTAACACCTCAAAACCTAAATCTTTGCCGGTTTTAGTTGCCGATAGCTCTTTAACCCGTAAGGTTTACACTGTTAAGAATGGCGATAGCCTGCATAAGCTTGCCATTCAATTTGGCTGTACGCTCAACGATATTTACAAGTGGAATCCAGGATTGGATAGCACCATTACAGTTGGGCAAAATATTATTGTTTGGGTTAACCCAAATAATCTTTGAAAGGTTTTAGGCGTTAGCAATAAATAATACTTATAGGCGTTTATCAGAAAAATCAAAACTTGTATTATGAAGAGTAGATGGATAATTATACTTGCGGCTGCTGTTGCACTAAACTCATCATGCAAAAAGGGTAGCAAGGGAGAGAGGTCACTGTTGCCCAATGTAACCGGAAGCGCAAATGAACTTGTGGTAATATTGCCAAAAGCACTTCACAACGATACACTGGGTAAGCTATACAGCGATATTTTAACTGAGGATGTTCCCTTTTTGCCTCAAAGCGAGCCTAGGTTCAATATGGTGATGATTCCACCTGAGGCATTTACCGATATCTTTAAGCCTCATCGTAATATTATTTTTAACGACATTGTTAAGGGAGCCAAAGAGGCTAAAATGTCGTTAAAGAAAGATGTTTGGGCTGCTCCCCAAACCATTCTTTACATCTCAGGACCCAACTATAAATCGATTTACGACCTCCTTTTAAAGGAGCGCGATAAAATTGTAAGCATTTTTGAGCAGGCTGAACGCGACAGGGTGATACAGAATGCTATTACTTATGAGAAGAAATCCATAAGGGAAGCGCTTGAAAAGAAGTATGGTGTTTCCATATATTTCCCGAAAGGCTACAGGCTAAACTTTGACCACGACACCATTGCCTGGGTTTCCTATGAAACACCTCTTACCAGCCAAGGTGTTATCCTTTACACATTCTCATACACTGAAAAAAATACCTTTACGGTCGATTATCTTTTAAAGAAACGCAACGAGTTTGTAAAAACCATTAGTGGCCCAACACAGGGTTCGTACATGACCACCAGCAACTTTGTTGTACCTCAGCTTACCGATATGATGTTCAAAAACCGTTACTACGGGGTTATGCGTGGTTTGTGGGATGTGTATAAGCATCCAATGGGTGGCCCTTTCATCAGCCATATTACTGTTGATGAGGAACGCCAAAGGGTTATTGTTGCTGAGGCTTACGTTTATGCTCCATCAAAAGAAAAGCGTAATTACCTCCGGCAGGTTGAGGCGTTGCTCTACACCATGGAGATTATTAAAAAGTAAATCCTCTTCAATTAAAATACTTTTGATTTAACCAATAAAAAAAGGGGTGCTGAGAAAGCACCCCTTTGCTTTACTAAATCTATTTAATAGCCGTATCAACCAGTTCGTCAACAAAAGCTTTAATGGAACGTGAATCGGTAGCACCATAAAAGTCGTAGAAGTATTCTATCAGGTATTTTTTAATTTCATCCTTACCCATTTTCTGTTTAACAAGGATAGGAATAATAATCATAAACTCATTGGTTACAGTTTCCCTGTCAACAAAGGCTAAGTTAAACTTTGTAATCTCCTCACTGGTCTTAGTATTCCTTTCGTATAGGTAAACTGCAACCGAAGGTATCTCGTTTTGGGTAATTACGCCGGCATTTGTGTTAACCAATTTTTCGCGTTCAATGAAAAGCGTTGTGTTTTCATATCCAATTTTTTTTGAAACTGGGTTGTTATTCACCCGGTAGTAGAATACCACGAACTTATTTTCATCAATGGGGTAAGATTGGGGGTTTATTGGAACTGCAACATTATCGCCAATAATGGTGAACCTGTCGTTGCCAAAGTAGGATCGGAGGTCGGAAACAGTTATTTCATCGGGGCGGTAACGCTCAGCCATAAGGCTTCTGCGCTTGGTGGGGATTGCAATATCCTTAACCATGGCCGATAGCTGTTGAATGGTTTCAGGAGCTGGTGGTTCATGCATCTTAATCATGTAGCGTCCCATGTTTTGCCCAATGGAAATTACGTAGGAGTCAAACGAGTCGAAAGTAACCTTGTCGGTCGGTTGAAGTACATCGCCAGCTTTAAGCTGAGTTCCCGTTTTGTTGTTGGTTACCACTCCGTTTATTCTTGTAACTATAAACGATTCCTGTGCCTGCACTCCATGCGATATGGCAAGCAAAAGGACTGCTAAAAGTTGAACTACTGGTTTCATGGCTTAATTTTTTTAATTACATAATCAAATAATATACCAAAGTTATACTTTTCAATTCAACCATTACAGCTTTTCTACTTAATATCGAAGCTTAAATTTTGTACTATTTCTTTTTTTAGCCGCTAACTCTCCCTTTCTTTTATTGTGGCAAACACAATTATAGGAATGGTCAATCCAATCCAGAATCAAAGCATCGGGTATTGAGCCATCTATTGCTATAGTACTCCAGTGGCGTTTATTCATATGGTAGCCGGGTTGAACAGCCTTGTATTTTTCACGCAGCTCTATGGCGAGTACAGGATCGCATTTTAGGTTTAGCTGTGTGTCGCCGCTAAGGTTTACCATGGCAAAAATCTTTCCGTTTACCTTGAAAATCAGGGTGTCGTCGTCGAACGGAAAGCTTTCGGTTACATCAGGTTTTAATATGCAATGTTCTCTAATCAGCTCAATATTCATCGGTTAAAATGATTATAGTGTTGGGTAAAATGCATCCTCAATGTGTTCAATTTCAGGAGGTAGGCCATGGTTTATTACAATTGAAACAATATCGAATCGCACATCGCAATCCAGGTTATGCCTTTGAACATACTCGTCGGCAGCCTCTACCATCATTTTTTGCTTTTTCCGTTTAACCGATTCCTTGGGCTCCTCCCAGTAGTGGGTGCTTCGGGTTTTAACCTCCACTATAACAAGGGTGTCGTTCAGCTGTGCTACCAAATCGAGCTCCTTGTGGCCAAAGTGCCAGTTCCTGTGTAAAATTTTATACCCTTTTGTGGCTAGGTAATTTGCTGCAATTTCCTCGCCTTTACTACCTAAAGCCTTGTTGCCTACAATTTTTTCTGCCATTCTATGAAACAATTATTAACCAAAATCGATATAAGTTTTTGTTGATTAACCCATTTCTTGGTTTGATGTTTGCTTGCTATATAGTATTCTTCATATTGCTATTAACCACAAACGCCTACTCAAAGGTAGGCGGATTTGAGGGGAAAGTCAATATTGTTCGTGAGGGTGCATACGATACCATACACGTTGAGGTTTACATTAAGGGCGATTTACTACGTGTAAACGAATTTGATAAAAGAGGAAAACTAATTCGATCCTACTTTGCCGATGTGGCAACCGGATCAACTTACCTTGTATCGTTCAGTAATAGAATGTACTCTAAAGTTAAGACAGATAATTCCCTCATGGTGTCGAACGTGGAAATTATCAAATCGGAGAATTACATTGATATTGATGGCAACAGGTGTTACCAGTGGAGGGTGAAAAACATAGCCAAACAAACTGAAACAACATACTGGGTATCGGAATCAAAGTACGATTTTGTTCCGAAGCTTGTCAGTGCATTGGCCAATGCTGGATCGGCAATTGATGAATTGGTAAGTTTGCCAAAACCCGTAGGGGTTTTGCCGTTGATGGTAGTTGACCGTACCCGATTCCGGAAACTGCGAAGCAGCATTAAGGTATTAAGTATTACCCCCATGGCAATTTCGCAAGCCCTGTTTACTATTCCAGAAGGGTTTAATGAGTTAATATCCAGTTAGATTCCTGTAAAAACCTATTTTTGCTCCCTCGTCGCTCACTTTTAATTCAACGATTCTGCCAATAATTAATGGGAGGTTGGGCTCATCGTGTCCAGCAGGGAATCCAAAGCAAACCGGAATACGGTGCTCCTTAACAGCGCTGTATATAATTTCGTAGGCATCGGAACCAAAAGGTTCGGCGTTATCCTTCATATCGCTAAAGTGACCTACAATTAGCCCGGCAATCGATTTTAGCTTACCAGAACGTTTTAGCTGCATTATCATGCGGTCAATATGGTAGAGGTATTCATCAACATCTTCAATGAATAGAATCCTACCACTGTACGACATATCGCTTGTTGTACCGCTGAGCGATGAGAGAACTGAAAGGTTTCCGCCAATCAGTACCCCGGTGGCATGTCCGGGAAGGTTTAAAGGATGGTGTTTCAATTCGTAGTGCAGGGTCTCGCCTTTTAAGGCGCTTATTAGCGCCATGGTCGATTGGTTGCCTTGAACAGAATCGGGGAAATTGATAGGCATGGTGGCATGTAGCGTTTCAATGCCAAACCAGCCGCTAATTAGGCTATGCAGCGCTGTAATATCGCTATATCCTATTATCCATTTGGGGTTCTGCTGTAGCTTGCGAAGATTAAGCAAATCCAGAATCCTTATTGTCCCGTATCCACCGCGTGCGCAAAGTATTGCTTTAACCTGCGGGTTTTCTATCATCTCCATAAGATCCTGAGCCCTCTCGCCATCGGTTCCGGCAAAATGGTAGTGTTTAGAGTATAGGTGGGGTGCTGTTTTTACCAAAAAACCCTGCGATGTTAAAAACCTAATGGCTGGCTGGAGTTCTTCGCGGGTTATTGATCGAGCTGGAGCAACAATCCCTATTGTATCGCCCGGTTGTAGGTATGGGGGTGTGATGTTTTCCATGCACCTATTGTAAAAAAAATTGACTTTAAAGTTAAATTATTTTTTGAAATAAACTTCATTTTTGTTATTGAGGTTTCGCATACTCTCCTTGAAATACTTTTCGGTTCTTTGAATA
This sequence comes from Bacteroidales bacterium, assembly GCA_011045955.1. GTDB lineage: Bacteria > Bacteroidota > Bacteroidia > Bacteroidales > Tenuifilaceae > Tenuifilum. The sequence continues at coordinate 60,892 of DSBV01000041.1, forward strand.
AAATCAATTAGATTTGTGGCTGTAAAAAAGTTAAAATTTAGCTTATTGCCATTCCTATTAATCGTAAGATTTAATTTATAAATACATGAAATCGTTTAAGCGTTACCTCATTACATCGGCTTTGCCTTACGCAAATGGGCCTGTTCACATAGGCCACCTTGCCGGCGTATACATACCATCCGATATTTTCACCCGCTACCTGAGAGCTAAGGGAGTTGAGGTAATCTCGGTGTGCGGATCCGATGAGCATGGCGTTCCCATTACAATTAAGGCCCGTCAGGAAAATACTACTCCTCAGGCCGTGGTTGATAAGTATAATTCAATCATCAAGGATTCCTTTGAGAGGTTTGGCATTGCCTTTGATATCTACTCCCGCACCACCTCAAAGATACATTACGAAACTGCCAGCGAGTTTTTCAGGAAACTATACGATAAGGGTGTATTTATTGAGAAATCTACCGAACAATACTACGATGAGGAAGTAGGTCAATTCCTGGCCGATAGGTATATCATGGGTACATGCCCGCATTGTGCTAACGATAGAGCTTACGGCGATCAGTGTGAAAAGTGCGGCACAAGTCTTAGCCCAACCGATTTAAAAGATCCACGCTCCATGCTAAGCGGATCAAAGCCAGTAATGAAGGCTACTAAACACTGGTTTCTACCTCTCGACAAATTTCAACCGGAACTGGAGAAATGGATCTTAGAGGAACACAAGGAGTGGAAACCTAATGTATATGGTCAGTGTAAGAGTTGGCTCGATCAAGGGCTGCAACCCCGCGCCGTTAGCCGCGATTTGGACTGGGGGGTACCCGTACCGGTTGAGGGTGCCACTGGCAAGGTACTCTATGTTTGGTTCGATGCTCCTATTGGGTATATCTCAGCCTCTAAGGAATTAACCCCAAACTGGGAAAAGTACTGGAAAGACCCTGAAACCAGGCTAATCCATTTCATTGGAAAGGATAATATTGTTTTCCATTGCATCATTTTCCCAGCCATGCTAAAGGCTGAGGGTAGTTACATTCTGCCCGATAACGTGCCTGCCAATGAGTTCCTTAACCTTGAGGGCGATAAAATTTCAACTTCCCGCAACTGGGCAGTTTGGCTGCACGAGTATCTGGAAGAGTTCCCGGGCAAGCAGGATGTATTAAGGTATGTACTTACGGCAAATATGCCCGAAACTAAAGATAACGATTTCACCTGGAAGGATTTTCAAACCCGCAACAATAGCGAGCTGGTTGCCATTCTAGGTAACTTTGTAAACCGTGCAATGGTACTTACACAGAAATACTTCGATTCAATAGTGCCAGCCATTGCTGATATTGATGACTACGACCGTGAAACATTGGCCGAACTACCGAGGTTAAAACAGGCCATTGAGCAAAACCTCGATGAATTTCGTTTCCGCGAGGCATTAAAGGAGGCCATGAATATTGCCCGCCTCGGGAACAAATACCTTGCCGATACTGAACCATGGAAGGTTTACAAGACTAACCCACAAAGGGTTGCAACCATTCTGAACATCTCCATGCAAATCACAGCAAACCTCGGAATACTTTTAGAGCCTTTCCTTCCCTTTACCGCTGAAAAAATCAGGGAAATGGTAAACCTTAATGGGAAGGACTGGAACCTGGCTGGTGGCGATAATATTTTGTTGCCCGGTCACCAATTGAATCAACCATCACTACTGTTTGATAAGATTGAGGACGACGTTATTGAACGTCAGCTTGTAAAGCTACGTAAAGTAAAAGAAGCTGATGAAAAAGCTAATACTAAGGTTGCTCCCTTGAAAGATCTTGTTTCCTACGATGAGTTCTCAAAAATGGATATCCGCATTGCTAAGGTTCTTGAGGCTGAGAGGGTGCCAAAAACACAGAAACTCTTAAAGCTCAAAATAGATACCGGAGTCGATATTCGTACCATTGTCTCTGGTATCGCGGAGTATTTTACTCCAGAGCAAATGATTGGTGAACAGGTTGTGGTATTGGCAAACCTTGAGCCAAGGACAATTAGGGGCATTGAGTCGCATGGTATGATCCTAATGGCCGAAGATGTGGATGGCAAACTGCAACTGGTTATCCCAGCCGATTCGGTTTCAAATGGTTCAACCGTAAAATAGACACCCATTTATTGATGTTAAAAAAGACCGCCAATTGGCGGTTTTTTTGTTTCTAGAGGCCATTTATTCCCTATTTGTTACCAAAATCTTGCGAATTTATACCAACTGAAATAATTAACCATTGAGCCATTTAATTCCCAATAAAAACAATCCTTATGGTGGGTGGTTCGTGATTTATAAGAACATCATTTTAGGGGTTCAAAGTTTTATTTGAACGATTTATAGTTATGTAAAAACAATTTTTGTTAACGCTTATTAATAGTTGGGTTTGGATTTTATATGCCTGAACTTTTGAGCCATTTCTTGAAAAAACTTTACTAAAACCAAACCGATATGAAAAGAAACATTTTAATGCTTGGCATTTTTATGCTTGGAACAATGGCGGCCATGGCCGACTACAATCCGGCAAACAATGGTAGTGCTTCAAAAATGAAGACCGGAAACCGAAATGCATCAACCACAACCGATGCACCCTTTTACAACCCAGCAGGAACCGTTTGGGGAGCCGATGGATTCACCCTCGAGTTCTCTACCATTCCTTTTTACTCCACAAAGAGCATATTTGATAATGGTAATTTTGCTAGCAACAATCTTGAGTACAAGAGTAAAACCAGCTCGTTGCTATACCCTGCTCTTAACTTAACTTACAAAAAGGATAGGTTGGCCCTTTTCATGTTTGCAGGTATTACCAATGGTGGTGGTGCTGGTAACTATGATGATGGACTACCAGCATTTGAGCGTTTGGGTTACCTCACTGTAATGGCAAGCATTATGGATGGAAAGTTACCTGGTGCAGTAACCGATTATGGTGTTAAAACTAGTTTTGAAGGTTCTGCTTATGGGGTTGGTGGATGGGTTGGTGCTGCTTACCGCGTTAACGATTGGGTTTCGGTGGGTGGCGCATTCCAGTATTCTCGCCAGATGAACCACCAGGAGGGATGGTTGGATATTACATACAATCCTGATCCATTGGCAGTTCCAATACCCTGTACTGAAATTGATGTTGATTTTACCGGACAAAGCTTTGGGTTTATTGGTAGTGTTGGCATAAAACCCATGCAAAACCTTTTAATTGCTAATACTTTCCGCTACTTCACTGAAATGAAGCTCGAAACAAAGGTAAACGACAATAAGAGCGGTGGATTATTTACCGATGGCGAAAAAGTGAAATCGACCTATGTCCCAACATACAATCTTGGTGTAGCCTATAACGCTAACGAAAAACTTACCGTTCACTATAACATGAACGTTTCATTCTATTCCATGCTTATCCTCGATAAAGATGTTGATGGGGTTGATTTGGCCGATTACTACCACAATGGAATCGATTTTGGTGTAGCAGCTGAGTATCAGTTCTCCGATAAGCTCAACTGGGGCATTGGCTGTACTTACGCTCCCTATAAGATGAAAAGGCAGTACCAGTCCGAAATGGAATTTGAGAACAATACCATTTGGCTCAACGCTGGCGCCAGCCTTAAGCTAAAGGAAAATTTAGGTGTTGATTTAGGGTTCCAGGTTGGTTTAGCTACACAAGAACGTAAAGTAGAATCAACCGATTGGTTTGCTCCTTTCAATCAGAAATACGAAAACGGGCCATCGTACTCTATGGGAATTGGTTTCTGGTACAAGTTTTAGGCAGGGTAGATAGTCTTTGTAATAGAGGTTGTCCTAATGGGCAACCTCTATTTTGTATTCAACCCAAGTGCCATGAGATAAAAAACTCAACCGGATTAATTTCTTGTGGATTGAGACGGAATGAATCGGAATATGATGGAGATAGAGGAAATATGAAATGTTAATCCTAACGGCAATGACGCAGAAAGTACCAGAATGTAGGTATGGAGAATGGGAAGGAATTGGAGCCTGTTGATGCGAAATGGGGATACGGGAACATTTTTCGAGGGAAACGTCAACTGGGTTTTTCAATTGACGGATAGGGAGTGTTCAACACATCTGAATCAGTATCGTTCCAAGTTAACATAAACAAATACCCCTTTTGTCATCCTGAAATAACTGTCACACCTTAGCGGGGATCGAAAGAGTTCTATTTATCGATTGTTTTGTGATGTTTTGTAGAGTCTATACCAATATTGGAGCTCAGTATGACAAATATTTCTAACTAAACTACATTGAAACCTGAACTACCTTTTTTTAATTACATTGGCCTACGATTTTGATTTAACCCAAATAATTTTATACATTTGTTAGTTAAACCCCAAACACCCTACAGCATTGGAACTGAATGCTATAGTGCAAAAAATTTTGCGAACCAACGATTTTGTTAGCCTTCCGGGGCTTGGCAGCATTGTTCGGAAGTACGAATCCGCTCGGCTAGCCTACGATGGTAAAACACTTCTGCCTCCTAAGGAGTACTTTGTTTTTGACCCTAACCGAACATTTAACGATGAGGCACTTGAGAATTACCTTGCAGCAAGTTATGGCTTTTCAAAAATTGAGGCATCAAAAAAGGTCGAAGAGTACTGTAAAAATATTCAGGATAGACTAAACAATAATGAAATAATTAATTTCCCTGGCATAGGCTCGCTAAAGTCAAGTTTAGGCGGGAAAATAGAATTGGTTGCCGATGATACGTTAGTAACCTCAGTCATTTTACCAACCATTGATATTGCAGCAGCCAATCAAAAGGCTGCAAAGGTTGAAAGTGCCCTTAAGGTGGAAAAACAATCGTTAAGTCAGCCTGTTGTGGTTAAGCCAAAGCCCGAAGAAAGGACTAAGCCTTTACGTGTTGAACCTTTGGTTAAATCACAAAAGATTTCAAAGCCAGTTATTGCAAGCCTCCTACTTTTAGTATTAGTTGTTGCAATTGGGGTTGCATTTGTTTTTGTACCCGAGTTGAGGTTTTGGGACAGCAACAAATCGGAGAACAATGCCCAATCTACTCTTATTGCTGCCGATGAGTCCAATAATTCCGATACCAAACAATTTTCGATTCAGGAACCTAAATCCGATTCTGTTCCTGTTGAAAGCCCTGAAAAATTTGAATCAGTTTCAACTTCATCGATAATTGAGGCTAAGCAGCACGAAAGCATTATAGTGCCAATTGACAAAAAAAGTGCTCTTTTGTATCAGGATAAGGCAGAGTCAGAAAGAAAGGCTTACTATATAGTAATTGGCAGTTTTGCTAGCCGCGATAATGCCCAAAAGTTAATTGATGAGGTGTCGCGCTTAGGCTATAAGCCATTCATTTTGCCAGGCAACAATGTTTACAGGGTGGTAATTTACCAATTCACCAATCGCAATAGAGCCTTGAGGGAATTGGAGCGAGTGCGTGGTTTGCACTTAACGTCTCAGGCCTGGCTATTAACCCTTTAATTTATCTCCAAGCAAATTACAGTTAAACCGATGGCTATTGTTGAGATTGAAAACATGGAGTTTTATGCTTACCATGGCTGTTTTAAGGAGGAACAGGTGGTAGGAAATCAGTTTCAGGTAAGCATCTCAATTGAGGTCGATACGCAAGCGGCTCAACTTACCGATAATTTAAATGATACTGTGAATTACCAGGTTGTTTACAATCTGATTAAAGAGGAAATGCAGATAAAATCTAAACTGCTTGAGCATGTTGCGGAGCGTATAGTTTCGGCCATACACAATAATTTCAATAACGTGGAAAGGGTATGGGTAAAAGTTTCAAAGTTAAACCCACCACTCGGAGGAAAAGTTGAAAAGGTGAGTGTTTCGCTTGAACGCAAGTTTTGAAAGCCAGCGATTTCAATTTTAATAATTATCTCTATTATCGGTTAGAAGTAAGCATTTTTAGACATTGGATAAAAAATATTTTTCCTGCTGTTTAGATACTCTCATTGAGCAGTATAATAGATTGATATACAGAGATATAGGGTTTGTGTATAAAAAATCCGGTGAAACCGGATTGGTCAGTTTCATAATTTAATTATGTTTGAGGTTGATGAATTTTTAAAAAAAGCGGACAGGGCTACTCACATCCATTAAGTCCGCTTTTGCTTTGCTAAGATACTAACTAACTAATAATAACATAAAAAAATATTCTTGTGTTTTTTTCGACTTTTTATTCCTCCTTTTCGTAGCTTATACCAGAGCAAAGAGAGTTGCAGAAACAGGCTACAGAGATTTGATGGCAAACAGTTCATTATCGCTGTTTACACAGTGCTAAGAAGGCACTGCCGCAATTTTAACGTGTTGCTCAGCGCCCTGCCGGACCACCGGCAGCGCAGAACCTACAAGGTCGCGGAGATCATCATGGCAGGGCTGATGATATTCGTTTTCAAGCGGGGCTCCTAAAACAACGCGGACAAACTGTTCACGCATAGCTTTGAGGTGAACTACTTCCGGATATTCGGGTTGCGGGTCCCGGTGACGGAAACGGTACATCAGTTCATGAGGAAACTCACCCCAGAGGAGCTGGAAGCCCTAAAGCACACGCTGATTAAAGGGCTGGTGAAGAGACGGGTGCTTGACAAGTTTCGCTTTAACCACCGCCTGGTTGTGGCCATTGACGGCACCGGCATATTCAGCTTTGGCCAGGAGCCTTTCCCGGGATGCTCCCATAAGACCAGCAAGAATGGGAAGAAAACATGGCAAGCGGGCCTCCTATAAGCCAAGATTATCTGTTCCCATGGGTTCAGCCTCTCGATGGGAACCGAGTGGTACCAGAACTCAGGCATCATCGAGGAGAAACTGGATTGTGAACAGAAAACTTTCGTGAGGCTGGCCCAAAAGATGTAAACGAACTACCCGCGTCTCCCCATCATTCTAACCGCTTGATGCCTTGTACCCGAACAATATTTTCATCCGCACCGGCAAAACCAACGCATGGAACTTTATCCTGACGTTCAGGGAGGGCTGCCTTAAGTCCCTGTGGTAGGAGGAGGGCTTGCTGTACCCCCTTGAGGAGAAGCACCAAAAGCAGGAAAGGGCCAAGGGGAAGCACAGGGGAACGGCCATGTTTATTACCAACCTTAAGTATAAAAGACAGCAGAAACTGAGTTGGTGTGAGTACACCCGCAAGGAAAAGACGTCTGCGAAAACGGAACGCTTCGTACACATCACAGACATCAGCCTGGATAAATCCAATGTTTGGGATGCCACATACTACGGGAGGTTGAGGTGGAAGATTGAGAACGAGGGCTTTAACACCTGGAAGAATCAGGGCTATAACTTGCATCACAAGAACGCTGAGAAGGATTTCAACGCCATGCAGAATTACTACCAGCTCCTTCAGATGGCTCTCCTGTTAAACCAGTTGGTGGAGAAACTTCAAAACGTGATGCTGCTGCTAAAACAGGCTGGCAGAACCATAAAATCGATGTGGGAGGATGCGACTGCCTCCATGCTAAAGGAAACGTTGCATTCTTACCAGCTGCATACCATTGGCAATGAGAGAATGCAATTGCGATACTAAAACCGAATAGCATCGAGAACCCCCGCTCACGAGCATTCAGGGAAACGTATTAATAAGGAAAGGAGTAGCCTAAAAGAACATCATCTTCCAGATCTGTACTTTTCCCCCATAGGATTATGGTGTGGGGTTTTTATGTACTTTAGCGAAAAGCATTAACGGGGCAACAAAAAAATTGCTGATTTTGAAAACGCTGAATATCAAGGTAAATGCCCGATTATGAGAGTTTTTATTGTAACTTGCAGCACTAAATGACCATTTTCGAGCATTAAGGCAAATTTGCCACATATGCTTTGTTGATAAACATAAGACAATTATCACATTATAACTATTGGCATAAAAGTTGTAAAATTTATAAGGTGTATTTTTTATACTTTTGACATCCATTTTGAAAAACATTACGATATGATACGAAACATGTTTCGCAAAATTGCAAATCCTTTTCTTGCTCTTCTTCGCACATTAACTTTTGCTTTACCTCTATCTTTTGGTGGCTTCACAAGTTTGGCGCAAGGTGGCCCTGGAGGTGTAGGTACAAGTTCCGATAACGTTCTTTGGCTCCGCTCCACTGAAGGAACATCAACCACAACCAACAACAATCCTGTTAGCGCCTGGAACGATATTAGCGGAAACGCCAACCATTCAGTACAGACAACGGGTAGTCTACAACCGCTATTTATCACATCTGGCATAAATGGTTTGCCAACAATAAGGTTCGATGGAATTGATGATTTTCTTATGGTACCCGATGCCGATAACCTAGATAATACCTTAGGGCTTTCTATTTTTGTGGTGGCTCAACCCAATACTCCCGACTCACAGCCTAGAGGGCTGGTTTCAAAAAGAGTAAATTATAATTCAGAGCGCTCATACTCTCTTTTCACCTACACCTCATCATACCTATATTTTGATGCAGGAACAAATCGTATTAATGGTAGCCATGCGGTAACCGACCAGCCTCAGATATTTTCAGCAGTTTTCAATGGTGCAGTTCCCAATCCTCGTTCAACGCTTTACTATAACGGGGAGGAAAGCGGCTCGGGGAATGGTCCAACAAGCATTGGAAATACAGCATCAAACCTGCATATCGGAATTCTTAACGAGGGGTATGCTCAGGGGTTTCGAGGCGACATCTCAGAAATTATTATTTATAGAAAAGCGTTAAATGCTGCCGAGAGAGTAGTTGTTGAGAATTACTTATCATCTCGATATGATATCACCTTAGGCGATAATTACTATACAAACAGCACATATAACTATGATGTGGTGGGAATAGGCACCACCGATGGAATAATAAAACACAGCAAAACTACCTCGTCGGGTGGCGGGATACTTCTTAGAGAACTTGCAACCTCGCTTAACAATACTAACGAATTTGTTTTTGCTGGGCATGACGGCGCAGTAACTACCGAGGTTACTACAGATTTGCCCACACTTGACGATGGAAGTTTAACAGGCCGCTCCCAAAGGGTCTGGTATATTCAAAAAACTACAACCGGTTCCATTGATGTAAGCATAGGGTTTGAATTAAGCAAAACGGGCCTTGGCGAAGGCGATGAGAACCAGATTTTTTACCTATTATTTCGTTCGGGTACAAGCGGTACTTTTTCAACCGTATCCAACGCACAAGGAGTACTCGTAAACGGTGAAGTTTGGTTCTCGGTAAGCGATGTTGATTTGGTTAATGGCTACTACACAATTGCCCGAAGCGATAAAAAGGGGCGAACTTGGTACTCTTATCAATCTGGCCCCTGGGATGATCCCCTAACATGGACACTGGATGCAAGCGGGGATTTTGTTAACGACGAGTTATTAACCCCAACAACATCGCCCACTGCATTTTCTGATAGGGTGGTTATTAAGTCGCCTTACCTGGTTACCGTAACCAGCGATATTATCAAAAATGCTTTGCTAGATGTTAGGTTGGGAGGAACAGTTGATTTTGGAACTACCACAGGTCATATTTTTAGCACAATAATTGGGGATGGAACCATAAAGTTGTCGGCCGACAATTTCCCTGATGGCGATGCCAGCGGTTTTGCCGATGCCTCTTTGGGAGGTACGGTTGAGTATTATGGAGCGACAAGCTATGAGCTTAGCTCACCTCGAACTTTCCGTAATATGATTATCAATATGGACGATCCTGCCCACAGGGTAACACTTCTTGCAAATTATACCATAAATGGATCGCTAACC
>DSBV01000095.1 GCA_011045955.1 Bacteroidales bacterium
ATAAATCATAATGTGATGAAGCGATATCTTTCTAAAATGGTATTAATAGCCTTTGTGGTCTATCTATTAAGTATTCTGTTGATTAAGTTGATTTTAAAAGGTTACACCGACTTTAGCGGGCAATTCTTGAAAATTCTGGTTGAATCAATTTTAGCAGGGATAATTTTTGTTACCCTATACTTTGGATTTTTATGGTGTAGCTTAAAAGGCACTTTAGGCTACCTCGATTCCGATTCGTTCAATGAGCCTACCTATGGGCATAAACTAATGGATGTGATTGAAACAAGGATCTCCGATTTTAATAGTTTCAAGGATGTCTTTTTAAGGAATTACTCGCACGTTAAGTATTCCGAAGAGAAATCGGCAGTGAAATTTCTTAAAAACCCAAATTTCATTCGTTGGAAGATTGGTGGAATAGCATACTTAGATACTAAAACTGGAAACATTAAGATTATACTAATACCGAATTCAGGATATTCGCATGCTGCCGATAAATTATTGAATGAGGAAATGAAAAAGCTTAAGGTGTTACTCATAGGATGATTTTTATGCTTAAATTAGCGTAAAAATATTTCCGGTGATCTTACTTGTAATTTCCGATTTACATATCGATACCGGCGGTAAGCTAGGAACTTTTGGCTGGAAGACCAAAAGGTTCATGGCTACACTGGATAGTGTAATTGAACATTACGGTGTAGAGAAAGTTGTTTTGAACGGCGATGTGTTTGACCTTTACAAGTACTCGTTTAAGAAGATTGCCGCTGCAAATGTTAAGATAATAGATTACTTTAACTGTAGAGGATTTATTCAGATACGCGGGAATCACGACATTTCAGCCCCACACACCCATAACCATTTCCATATCACAAACTCCTCGGGGAAAACCATTCATATTGAGCATGGGCATAAGGCCGATTTTTTGAATGGAACCCGATTTGGACGATTCCTAAGCACGACCATGTATGCATTTCTGAAACTATTGATACGTATTCGGTGGGTGGAACGAACTTTTTATAGAGCTGTGGATTACTTCGACGATGTTAATCGTGTTCCCCGGAAATACAATACCATTAAGTATTTAATGTATGCTCTTCAGCTGCTTAAAAAGTACGATATGGTAATTCTTGGACACACCCATAAGCTCGAATCGCATAAGATATACTACCTGAATAGTAAAAAAATCTATTTAAACTGTGGCACCTGTTCGCTGGGGCGGCTTCAGGCGGTTGTTGTTGATACCGAAACCTTTAAGTACGAAACCATCAAGATTCCTAAAAAATCGGAACTTGAAGTTTCACAATTGCCTATCCTTAAAAGAAAGAAATAGACCTTGCAACAATTTGCTTCCAACCATTTTTAACAATCAATTTACATATCTTTTAAGAGTTTTCCATATATTCGAAAGTATTTTGTGTAACAACTCTTACAGATTTTTAAACTTATTGGTTTTTCAAACGTCATATGTAGGGTTTTACAAATAACATTTATGGTATGAAAAAAGCTATTCTTCCCATTCTCGTTTTATCGGTCATTACTTCTACTGTCAATTCACAGGAAACATGGTCGCTTGAGCGCTGTATTGAATATGCTCTGGCAAACAATATTCAGGTAAAGCAACAGGAATTGAATGTAAAAGTGAATGAGGTAAACCTGTTGCAATCGAAAATGGAGGCTCTTCCAACTCTTAATATCAATGGTAATCATTCCTATAGCTTTGGCTTGGTAACAAATTACCTTACTAATACCAAGGAAGCTTTTAATACTCAAGCATCCAGTTTTTCGATTAGCACAGGAATGCCAATTTACAATGGCTTTCAGCTGACCAATACCCGTAAACAAAACCAATTTGACCTTAAAGCATCGGTTGCCGACGTGGAAAGGGTTAAAAATAACATCGCTCTTACAATAGCATCGCTTTACCTGCAAATCCTATATCAGCAGGAATTGGTTGAAATTGCCAAGCGACAGGTTGAGCTATCGAAAATGCAACTGGAAAGGACAAAGGTTTTGGTTTCGGCCGGGAGTTTGCCCGAAGGTAACCTCTACGAGGTTGAGGCCCTGGTAGCTTCCGATGAGTTACAACTTGTAAACGCACAAAATCAGCTTAATCTTTCGTTCCTTAACCTTACCCAACTGCTCGAGCTGAAATCGCCAGAAGGATTTCAAATAGCAAAACCCGTAATACCTGCAGTTGACAGCGTTAAACTGATGAATGAAAGTGCTGTTCAGATATTCACCACAGCCGAGGAGATAATGCCTCAAATACAAAGTGCAAGGTATAAGCTACAAAGCTCAGAGCTTGGGCTTAAGATTGCAAGGGGAGGGTTACAACCCCGGTTATCGCTTGGAGCAAACTATAACTCGGGTGCACAGTATCGTATTCAGGATAATTACGATTTTACAGGCGATCCATTTTTTACACAAATAAAGAATAATGCCAGTAAATCGATAGGCTTAAGCCTAAGCATTCCCATATTTAATGGCTTAAGTGCACGAAATAGGGTTTCTACTGCACGAATTGGACTTATGAATGCACAACTTGCGTTGGAAAGCGAGCGGAATGCTTTGTACAAGGATATTCAACAAGCCTATGCCGATGCTATAGCTGCCGAAAAAAAACTGCAGGCTTCGCTGAAAAACAAAGCTGCATCGGAGGAGTCGTTCAGGTACAGTCAGAATAAGTTTAATGTAGGGTTGGTAACTGCTCTTGATTTCACATCAGCCAAAAACAAGTTAGCCCAAGCCGAAACCGATTTGTTACAAGCAAAATATGAACTAATTTTCAAAACCAAGATACTGGAATTCTACAAGGGATTACCGCTTAAACTTTAATATTTGATAGTTGACGAATCCTTAAAATAAACGCTAAATTAAAGTAAATAACCTATAAATACTAAACCAATGAAAAAGGGACTTCTTAAATACCTGCTTGGAGCATTAGTAATTCTAATCATTTTTTCAATTGTAGCCAAGAAACAGGGCTGGATTGGTAAACCTTTAACAACTGCTGTGTATGTTGAAAAGCCTGAATACAGAACAATAACTGAGGCGATAACTGCTAACGGAAAAATCCAACCCGAAGTTGAGGTAAAAATCAGCTCCGAGGTATCGGGCGAAATCATTGAGTTACCCGTAAAAGAAGGGAATTGGGTTGAAAAGGGAACCTTGCTTTGTCGAATCAAACCCGATACCTACATTTCGCTAAAGGAAAGAGCAATTGCAGCCGTTAATTCAGCTAACGCAAGGTTAATTCAGGCAAAAGCGCAACTTGCGCAGTCGGAGTTGTCGTTCAATAGAAGCAAACAGCTGTATGAACAAAAGGCAATATCGGAGTCGGAGTTTGAAACGGCACGAACTAACTATGAAGTTGCACAAGCTGAGCTAAAAGCAGCCAATTACAGTGTTGAAAGTGCTCAGGCATCGCTGCGCGAAGCCGAGGAAAATCTTCGCAAAACTACCATATACGCACCCATATCGGGGACAGTTTCAAAGCTTAATGTTGAGCTTGGTGAGCGTGTGGTTGGAACCATTCAAATGGCCGGAACGGAAATTATGCGAATTGCCAACCTAAACCGAATGGAGGCAAGGGTTAACGTTAACGAGAACGATATTGTAAAGGTTAAAATTGCCGACACTGCACTAATTGAGGTAGATGCATATCAAGGGCGTAAATTCAAAGGGGTAGTAACGCAAATTGCTAATACTGCTAATGTTCAAGGAATTACAACCGACCAGGTTACTAACTTCGAGGTGCGAATATTTATTCTTGAAAAATCATATAAGGATCTTCTCACCAGTACACAAACCAGCCCATTCCGACCAGGAATGTCTACTACCGTTGAAATTCTTACAAACACAAAGGAGAACGTGCTAACCATTCCTATACTTGCCGTTACAACCCGAATTGATGAAATAAAGAAAACTGGTGAATTGGAAAAGGTAGAAAATAAAACCCAATCCGAAGAAACCAAACCAACCAGGTTAGAAAAACCTAAAGAGATTGTATTTATAGCTAAAGGCGATACAGCCCGAATTGTTGAGGTAACGACAGGAATTCAGGATAACCAATATATTGAGATTATTGAAGGGCTAAAAGGCGATGAGGAGATAATTACCGCACCCTATAGCGCGATTTCGCGTAAACTGAAGGATAAGTCGTTAATCAGAAAGGTTAAAAATAAAGAAGAACTGTTCAAATCCGAGTAGTCAATTTTTTAAGAATGATAAAAGTACTTTGCATTGAGACTGGAACATCTGTTTGTTCAGTTGCAATAGGTGATGAAAACGGATTACTTGGGGTCAGAGAGATTTCTGACCCCAAAGCACATTCAACCCAACTGCCAACTCTTATTAACGAGGTTTTTAACTTAGCCAGTTTAACGGCAAAGCAAATTAATGCCGTTGCAGTAAGTAAAGGACCAGGTTCATATACTGGCCTTAGAATAGGAGTTTCCATGGCAAAAGGTATATGCTACACCGCCAGGGTTCCACTTATAGGAGTGGAAAGCCTACAAGCAATGGCTACGGGTTTAATACTATCAAACTCCGATTTGCCTGCCAATGCATTGCTTTGCCCCATGATAGATGCGCGACGCATGGAGGTTTACAGTGCGCTCTATAATCTTGAAGGCAAACTCGTTTCCGATGTTAAAGCTGTTGTTGTTGATGATAGCTCTTTTGCAGAATATCTTAAAGACCATATAATTATATTCTTTGGAAATGGCTCATCCAAGTGCAAGGATGTAATTAAAAGTGAAAATGCTATATTTATCAATGGTTTTGAGCCTTCGGCACGCTTTATGCTGCCCTTGGCATTAAAAGCATACATCAATGAAGAATTTGAAGATATTGCCTATTTTGAACCCTTTTACCTTAAGGATTTTGTGGCAACTACACCAAAGAATAAGATTTTTTAGGCGAGTTAGTGTAATTTCGTTTATGTTTTTTATCGTTTTAAATTTCAACCTTTACGCTCAGAATGGAACTAAAGCCTTTGTTGACGGAGAAAAGTTAAAGTACCAAATTTATTACGGATTTATTAAAGGCGGTGAGGCTGTGCTGCAGGTTAACAAAAAAATTTTTAATAATAAGCCAGCCTTCCATTTATATCTTAATGGCCGTACAGTAGGAATAGCCAATACCCTTTACAATGTGAACGATACCTACGAGAGCTATACCGACCCAGTTACGCATTGGCCTTATTACTCAATCAGGAATATTCACGAAGGGCGTTACCGGCATTACAGCACCCAAACCTGGGATCACTGGAGCCGACCCGATTCTTCCATTGTAATAAGTTCCAAAACCGGCAAGGTGGTCGTGGTTAAAGGGTGCCAGGATATTCTTTCATCGGTTTACTACCTCAGAAATAAGATGCTAACCATGCCACCGCTAAAGCCTGATCAAACCATTACAATTGATACCTATTTCACCGATGAAAAATACCCTCTAATCATCCGTTTTAAAGGATATGAAACCATAAAAACAAATTTTGGCATGGTAAAGTGCATGAAGTTTATGCCTGTTGTTATAACCGGTAGGGTTTTTAAAACCAAGAACGACATGACCATATGGTTTTCCAACGACTCAAACTTTATCCCAATCAGAATTAAGTTCAATATTTTTGTTGGCTCTGTTTACGCCGATTTAATTGAGTATAAAGGGTTCGCTAATGAATTTACAGCGCTTGAAAAGAAGTAAAGTATTGACTGATACCCCTTTTTTATTTCAAATGCAGCAAGTGGAAGTATTTGCCACACTCAGTTTTAGTTCCCCTTTTGATAAGTTTAACTGTTAATTATTTGTTTTTCTATTGAATAATATCGGTACATTATTTTCAATTTTACTATATTTGCAACCCATTGTAAAATAGAAATATATGGCAACTACAGCGGATTTCAAGAACGGACTATTTATTTTATTCAACGGAAAAATTTACACCATCGTTCAATTTCAGCATGTAAAACCCGGCAAAGGGGGGGCATTTGTTCGCACAAAGCTTAAAAATATTGAGAACGGAAAAGTAATAGAGAACACCTTTAATGCAGGGGTAAAAATAGATGTTGTTAGGGTTGAGCGTAGGCCTTATCAATTCCTATATAAGGACGAGTTGGGTTATCATTTCATGCACCAGGAAACCTTTGAGCAAGTATCGCTTGATGAGTACAAGATTGAGAACCCTGATTTACTCAAAGAGGGACAGTATGTTGAAATGATGGTTGAGGCCGATAATGAGAATATTCTTACCTGTGAACTGCCACCATTTGTAGAAATGGAGGTAACATACACTGAGCCCGGGCTAAAAGGCGATACCGCATCGTCAACTGCACTTAAACCCGCAACTGTTGAAACTGGAGCCGTAATAAACGTTCCGCTTTTTATAAACATAGGCGATAAAATTAAAATAGATACCCGTACAAGGGAGTACTCGGAAAGGGTAAAGTAATTTTTGAAAATTAGTTAGCCTACTATTGTTTTATTCTTAATTTTGCACTAACTTATTCCTTTTTTGGAATAAGTTATTTTTTTAGGATAAAACTACTATATGTCGATAACCGCCTCGCAAAACAGGCTAAAACTGAGTACGTTTAAACTAAACGCGCTCCTGGGTATGGCACAGGCTATAAGCGCTGAGTTGAAAACCGAGGAGCTTATCGACAGGTTTAAGCGTATCCTAAACGACGATTTAGGTATCGACAGGATATTGCTTTACAAGATAGAGGAGGGCAAGTGGCAACTGCTACTTAATAGCAATTGCCCCGATATGGTTGTTGAGAATATCAACGTAGAGCGTGATTTACTTCCCTTTAACGAGATCACTTTTGTTGGAGTATCGGAAAATCCCATACTACTTGAGCTCGATGTAATAATACCAGTAATTCAGAATAATCAACCGGTGGGGTATGTGCTGATAGGCGATACTAATGAGTATGAGAAAGGAGTAAGCGCAACCATACGCCATTTGAACTTTGTTCAAACCCTCTCAATCATCATTTTTGTTGCCATAGAGAACCTGCGTTTATTCCATAAAAGCTTGGAGCAGGAGGCAATGCGTAAGGAGCTGGAACTCGCCTCGCGCATGCAGTCGATGCTTATTCCTTCGCCTTCCGATATGCCCAAATTCCACGGTGTTTGCATAGGATCATACTATAGCCCGCACTTTGA
This sequence comes from Bacteroidales bacterium, assembly GCA_011045955.1. GTDB lineage: Bacteria > Bacteroidota > Bacteroidia > Bacteroidales > Tenuifilaceae > Tenuifilum. Next base: position 7,165 of record DSBV01000095.1, read on the forward strand.
GGTAGGAGGCGATTACTACGATGTTATTTCCCTTAGCCCTAACGATCTGGGTTTCTGTATAGCCGATGTCTCGGGTAAAGGTATTTCGGCTGCTTTTCTAATGTCAAACTTCCAGGCAAACCTAAGGGCATTATTCAGTAAGGATATTAGCCTTTCAGCGTTGGTTGAGAAACTCAACGAGAGGGTTATGGCCACTGCCAAAGGCGAAAAGTTTATTACCATGTTTATTGGCCGCTATAACAACCAAACCCGAAAGCTGGAATATGTTAATGCAGGACACAATCCTCCCTTCATGTTTGTCCGTAATTCAGGTAAAATAATTCAACTTTCATCCGGATGTGTTGGGTTGGGAATGATTGATGATATTCCTATTATCAATCAGGGCGTTCTAAATATAGATGAACCAAGCACTTTGCTTTGTTACACCGATGGACTTGTGGAAACCATTGATGGCGATACGGTGGTTTACAACACAAGTATTTTAGAAAAGAACTTTTCGCGAAATCAGAATGTGCAGCAAATAATAAACACCGTTGCTCAGGAGAGGGATTCGGATGCAGATGTTTTTGATGATATTTCGATTCTAGGTTTTGATTTTAAATAAAAGTACTCCATGGCCAAGATTAAAGCAGCATAACCCCAGAAAAGAACTGCAACCTTGTCCATATCCAGAAAATTATTCAAAAAACCATGCACAACATAGGTTATTAGCCCATGTAATACGCCTAATAAGATTACCCTATCGGCGCTTTTGGGTTTTAACTTTAAAGCCAGGTTAAACCCTTTGTAAAATAGGAGTACAATAATAAGGATAAATGCAAAAGCAGCGGGAAGGCCCGCCTCCGAGAGCAGTCCTAAATATTCGCTATGGGCATTCCCTTTTAGTCCAAGGTTTGAACTCTCCCGGGTTTTAAGATACGAAGCCTGGTAGGGTGCATACTGGAACATGTAAGTGCCTGGGCCCCAACCTAGCAGTGGCTTTTCCTCAAACATCCTAATAGCCGACGTCCAGCGGTTAAGGCGTTCCACGTTCGATTCATCGGTTCGGATATTGGCAATGGAGCTAATATGCTTTCTGATATCGCCGCTCGATGCGGTTTTGTGCTGGTTTAACCAAATCAGAATGCTGTCCTGAAAATAAAATATCGACCCCAAAAAAAGGATTGCCAGTAGAACCAGGTATCGAAGTCGAATTTTAAGCAACCATACAACCCACACTGCCACTGCCACCATTAAGCTTAGCCAGGCCGCTCTGGTGTACGAAAGCACAAAGGCTACTATGAGAACTATTGTTAATGCAAGAAAAAATATTTTCCACTTTGCTGATATGGATGAAATGAATAGTGCAATACTTACTGGAATTAGCAAAGCTAATACTGCTGCGTATGAAGTATGGTCAGTGAAGAAGGGATTGCAGGACCCATGTGCTACAAACTTATTGAACAAACCATTTTCCCACTGTTTTGATAGCGTTATTGCAATTACTGCAAGCAAACCTATAGTGTAGAAAGTAATAATTCTTTTGAATGTAATAGTTCCCTTAACAAGTAGAATGAAGGGGAGATAAAAAAGAACAATAAAGTAAAGTGTTTTGATAATCAAATATTTAATGGAAACCAATGGGATTGAACTGGTAACCGAAGTAATGGCTATCCATCCAAAAAAAAAGTAAATGGTTAGCAGTATAGGATGCCAAGAAAACCAACGGTTTTGATGATTTTTTGATGAAAGCATAATCAGGGTAACCGGAGCTAATGCCACAAGCATCAACTCCGATGGTAACCAGAGATCAATGGATATTTCCTGGAAAAATTCCGATAGAGGAATGGAGAGGGGGCTTAAGATTAGGTATGCCAAGTAGAATTTTAGGGGGAAAGAGAGGTAAACCATTAAAATGATAAACACAATGGGTAGAATTACATAAAAATTGCGCTCGGTTCCTATCAGGATAGCATTTATTAAAATGAAGGTAATGCTGGAAATAATTATCCATTTATCTTTAATAAGGCTTAATATCGATTTAATGACATCCATTAAAGGGGTAGTAGTTGAACCTGTAAAAGATATCTACAATTCTTTTTTTAAGCGCTTTAGGTATTGCTGAAGGAATAGCAAGAAAATAGCGAAAATTATTGCCGATAAGGTTGATGTTATAACAATTACAGTACGCTTTGGATAGGCCTTTTTATCGGGTATATCGGCATGGTCGATGATGAATTGGGTTGGTATTTCCTGGTTTGCCTCAATTCTGGCAACAACTATGCTTTTTCGTAACTCATTTAAACGTTCAGTTAAATCTTTAATTTCTCCAGCGTAACGTATACTCTTTGCGCCATGATCGCTAAATCGATACAACTCATTTTTCAATTTTTTGAGGTGAGCATTATCTGCTTTTAGTAATGCATTTATGTACTCCTTGTAGAACACGGTTGCCTGTCGTTTGGGGTTAATAGCCCCGTTAGATATGGCAAGTGCTAACGAATCCTGTAAGTTATTTAAATCATGTTCAACCATAGCAAATTGCTTTTCCAATGCCTTTAAGGCATTAACAGCCACTTGTGCTTTAATGGAACGCATAAGGCTATCGGAATACTCAACCACTGTGTTTACAATATTGGCAGCCCACTCAGGGTCGCGATCCATAACTTCAATGTTGATGCTTTGGTAACGAGTGGGTTTTATTTTGATTTGTTTATCAAATTTTTTGTAGCTCTTAAATCTGCTCCCCTTTAATGTGGAGTCGATACCCCAGTGATGCCGAAGGTTTAGCCTTGAAATCACTTTATCCTTTAATGTTCGAGAACTTAATACCTGGAGGAATTGTTCCATTTCCTCGGTTTCGCCAAAGGTTGTTAAACCTTCCTGTTTATTTTCGGTAATTAGCTCCTTTGATACCTGATTTGCCACTGGTGGGAATATGGTAGCCGTGGCTTTAAATTGATTTTTTATTAAAAGCGAAACAGCAGTGGAGATTACTACCGCAAGAATTCCTACAATAATTATAGTTTTTCGGCCATCCCAAATGGTTTGAGCAATGGAAAGCATTGATTTGTCCATGCTAATATCGTTGTTGTCCATAGCTAAAAAGTTTATCTAATGTTCAAATTTCATGGTTTGCCTAAAGAAAATCAAAGGCTTGCCATAAAACCATGTTGCAAGCCTTCAAAGATTTTCCATAATATATAACGGAATTAATCAACAGCAAGTATAATGCTGTAATTCTTTTTTCCTTTTTGAACAAGAATGTATTTGCCGTTCAATAGGGAATCGGTATTAATGGTGATATCCGCATTATCAACCTTTTGCTTATTGATACTTAACCCGCCACCCTGAACCAAGCGACGAAGTTCACCTTTTGATGGGAATACTTTTGTGATTTCGGCAGCGAGAACTGAAAAGGGAATCCCCTTGGCAAGTTCCGATTTTTTAACCTCAAAAGTGGGCACACCCTCAAAAACGGAAAGGAATGTATGCTCATCCATACGGTTAAGCATTTCGGTAGTGGCATTGCCAAAAAGCATTTCCGAAGCTTCAACGGCTTTACGATAATCGTCCTCGGAGTGAACCATAACCGTTACCTCACGGGCAAGCGTTTTTTGCAGCTTACGCAGGTGTGGTTCTTTTTTATGTTCAGCAATAAGGCTATCGATGGTAGTTTTGTCGAGCAGGGTAAAAATCTTGATATACCTTTCGGCATCCTCATCGGAGGTGTTGAGCCAGAACTGGTAGAACTTGTAGGGGGAGGTAAGTCGGGCATCGAGCCAAACGTTTCCGCTCTCGGTTTTACCAAACTTGGTTCCATCGGCCTTGGTGATAAGGGGAATAGTAAGGGCATAAGCCTCGCCGCCAAGCTTGCGGCGAATGAGTTCGGTTCCGGATGTGATGTTCCCCCACTGGTCGGATCCGCCCATTTGCAGCTTGCAGTTCATGTTTTGGTATAGCCACAGGAAATCGTACCCCTGAACGAGCTGGTAGGAGAATTCGGTAAACGACATACCCTCTTTGGACTCCACGCCAAGACGTTTTTTAACGGAATCCTTGGACATCATGTAATTTACAGTGATATGCTTGCCCACATCGCGGATAAAGCTAAGGAAGTCGTAACCCTTCATCCAGTCATAGTTGTTTACCAGAACAGCTGAGTTGGGTTTACCGCTCTCAAAATCCAGGAACTTTGAAAGTTGACGTTTAATACCCTCCAAATTGCGCTGGAGGATTTCCTCGTCGAGAAGGTTTCGCTCCTGGGATTTTCCGCTGGGATCACCTATCATTCCTGTTGCACCTCCAACAAGTGTAATGGGTTTATGCCCTGCGAGCTGGAAACGCTTAAGAAGTAATATTTGAGCAAAACTGCCAACGTGAAGCGACTCGGCTGTGGGGTCAAAACCTATATATCCGGCTGTCATTTCCTTAGTAAGCTGCTCTTCGGTTCCGGGCATCATGTCGTGTATCATGCCCCGCCATTTTAATTCCTCTACAAAATTCACGGCTAACCTGTTTATTGATTAAACAAAAAGGCCAAACAATTTGGCCTTCAAATATAGTTCATTTAGGGTAAATAGCTGAAATGAATCGTACAATATATGGTTATTATATTGCTTTTAAATGCTCAGAAACCGATTCAAAGTGAAGGTAAGGGTAAATGCCTGGGGCAAGCCTTGAGAGGGGCTTAAAAAGTATTGATTTGTTTTTTGTTTCTTCCGAGTAAAAGTTGAAACGCTGGTTGGCTTTTTCAACAAAAATAATAATCACGCTAATGATTAATGCATATTTGAGCACACCGAAAACCAACCCCAGAATCTTATTAACTTTACCCAGTGGGGTTAGGTTGAAAAACTTATCGATTAGTTTACCAGTAAAGTGAACAGCAATAACAACCACCACAAAGGTAATGGAAAAAGATGCTAAAGGTATGTACTGTCCAGTTAAACCAGCCTTTTCCATTAAAAGCATGGCAGTAAAATCGGAGAACCGGATTGCTATCCAAATGCCAAGTAAAAGCGCTGCCAGCGAGGTGACTTGCATTGTTAGGCCACTAATAAACCCCCTAATTGCACCAACCGCTAGTAGTATTGCAATGATGATATCAAAAGTGGTCATAATTTAAGTATTAAGCCGTACACCTTCCTACACAGTCAAGTATCTTGCCCAGATTCTCATTCCGGAGGAAGTAAACAGTGTTTTTGCCCTCACGCTTGCACGATAGTACCCCTCTATCCTTTAAAATGCCTAGATGGTGCGATGCAGTTGATTGTTCTATACCCAGTGTTTCATATATCTGGGTAACTGTTAATTGTCCCGATTTTTCCAATAAGCTAATAATACCAATTCGGAGTGGGTGGGCAATGGCCTTTAACATGCTTGCAGCTTGCTCCAACTGCTCAATCTTCAATTCTTCAACCTGTACCATTATCGTTCTGAATTTCAATCATATTAAATATATGCAAATATATTAATATTTCGTTTTGCCAACAATTGTTATATATCAATTTTTTAAACTTTGTTTAGGTAAACCGTGTTTAATATGGGTGAATTTTGGTTAATTTGTCCTTTAAATAGACAAGTAGATATATGCTAAACCAGATAAAGAAGCCTATAAGTAATCATTTGAATGACTTTGAGTCATTTTTCAGGAAAAACATAGGTTCCGATATAAAGCTGCTCAATCTGATAACTAACTACATAGTTAGGCGGAAGGGCAAGCAATTACGGCCAATGCTAGTATTCCTGAGTGCTGGTGCTTGTGGTCAGATAAACCAGTCAACCTATGTTGCTGCAGGGATGATTGAGTTGCTTCATACGGCAACACTGGTTCACGATGATGTAGTAGATGAGGCTTACGAACGAAGGGGTTTTTTTTCAATCAATGCTCTATGGCGTTCAAAGGTAGCGGTACTTGTAGGGGATTTCATCCTGTCGCGGGGTTTGCTGGTTGCCATTGAAAATAACCAGGTTGAGATGCTCAGGGTGATTAGTAGTGCTGTAAAGGAAATGAGCGAGGGTGAACTTTTACAGATTGAGCGGTCCAGAAAGATGAACATTGATGAGGAAACCTATTACGATATCATTGCAAAGAAAACGGCATCGTTAATTGCCTCGTGCTGCGCCAATGGCGCAATATCGGCTAATGCTGCCAATGATATGGTTGACAGAATATACCAATTTGGCAAATACTTAGGCATGGCTTTCCAAATTCGCGATGACCTTTTTGATTACCAACCATCGGGTTTAATTGGTAAACCAACAGGTAACGATATCAAGGAACATAAGCTTACCCTTCCATTGATTTACTCCCTATCGCAATCCGATGCCACCGAAAGGAAAAGGGTAATTAGGCTAATAAATAGTGACAAAAAATCGAATATTACCGATGTAGTTGACTTTGCCAAAAGCAAAGGGGGTATTGATTATGCAACAAGAAAAATGTTTGAGTTTCGGGATAACGCTAAGCAAACCCTTGAAGTATTTCCCGATTCGGAATATAAGAAATCGCTATTGCTTCTAACAGATTATATAGTTAACCGCGAGAAGTAAGGACTCTAAAGCGAAGGGAGTTTAATCCCTTTGAAAAGCTGATAGGTTTCAAGGGCATAGATATCGGTCATGCCTGATACATAATCAACAACAGCCATCATCTTGGAGTAGTTATCAGTGCTATCAACAAGGTACTGTTCAGGTATCAACCTAAGGGCTTTTTTTGAAATCGGCTTGGTAGGCTCAAGTACGGCGCTGGTAAAAATATTGAGAAGTTCGCCAATAATGCTAAAGCCAGCAATTTCAATTTCAACCACCTTGGAGTGGTTGTAAACCTGATTAACAGAAACTTTCCGTATTTCATCCATTGCCCTTGCCGATGCTCCTTCCAATTGGTCAATGAGTGGCTTAACCGGCTGGCCAGTCATAATGTGGTCATAGCTTTTTAAAAAGTTGGCAGAGCATTGCTCAATAAGCTTACTTATGGTAATAGCCCTCAGGTAAGCAATTCGTTCGTTTGTATCGTTAACCGAGGCAAGGGTTTCATGAATATCATTCTTTTTACTTGTGGGTTCATCATCAAAAAAGGAAAGGTAAAGGTTGGTTACAGTACTGGCTGGAAGAATACCTAACTTGTGAGCATCTTCAATATCCATTACCTGGTAGCAAATATCGTCAGCGGCCTCTACCAGGTAAACCAAAGGATGACGGCAATACCTTCCATCGCCAATTTTGATAAGGCCAGTGTGGTGTGCTATCTCATTAAATACAGCAGTTTCGGATTTAAAGTAACCAAACTTCTTTTTACTTAAGAAAGAGGGGTAGGGATACTTAACTATTGAGGCAAGGGTTGCATAGCTGAGACGGAAACCGCCGGTTCGTCTGCCCCTAAACTGATGGGTAAGCAAGCGGAGGGCATTTGCATTTCCCTCGAACCGGAGCAGGTCGCTTTGCTCCCAGCGGTCAAGTTCAGGAATTTGATTGTTGGAGAAAAAATGCCTAAAGGCATCTTCGCCGCTATGGCCAAAAGGTGGATTACCTAAATCGTGAGCAAGACAAGCCGCCGAGACAACTGTAGGAATATCGGCAATTAGCTGTGGCGGGCAATCAAATTTTTGGGGATGTATCTGGTTCAAAATGCTTCGCCCTAACGATCGGCCAACACTGGACACCTCAAGGCTATGGGTTAACCTGTTATGCACAAAAACGCTACCCGGGAGTGGAAAAACCTGGGTTTTATTCTGTAAGCGCCGGAACGGGGAGGAAAAGATCAGCCTATCATAGTCGCGTTGAAAGTTGGTTCGGGTATAATCAATAGTTGATTTCGATGACGATTCGCCTGTTCTGATTGGACTTAATAGTTTTTTCCAGCTTAACATAGGTAGAAGGATAAAAAAACCGGGTAAACCCGGATTTAAATTTGATTTTCGGATAGCAAATGGCTAACGTTGAAAGCAATTTTCATGATCTTGACTACATTCCCTTCAGCATCCCTTATTGGGGTGTAGGTTTCGTAGAATAGGTAGGTTTTATTGTTGATGCTGAACTTTGAGGTTTCCTTTCTCACAATGCCATTATTAAGATCATCCCAGAACTGTTTGTAGTTTTTACGCTGTTCCTCGGTAAATTCCATTTGGTAGGAGTGGTGCTTACCAATAACATCATTGGCGTTAAGGTTAAGCAGCTGAAGGTAGGCCTCGTTAATAAAGGTGACGTTTCCCTCAGGGCTATACTCAATAACGTAGGCGGAGTCGTTAATTGCCTTGTAGAGATTTTCAAGTTCAATCACTTTTCTCTGAAGGTCGCGCTGAAAGGTTTCTTCCTTTTCGGATTTCTTTGAAATTTCCTCTTCCATCATCTTGGAAGCGGTAATGTCGCGGGTTATGCCAAAAGTACCAATGGTTTCGCCATGGGAATTTTTCAGGGGTAGTTTTGAGGTTTCAGCCCAGGTTACTCTACCGTCGTTCATTACTTCCTTCTCAACAATACCGATAATTGGGGTATCGGTTTTGATAATTCGTTGTTCATCCTCGTAAGCTGGGCGGGCATGCTCCTCGGTAAAGAAGTCGAAGTCGGATTTGCCAGTAAGTTCCTCTTGCTTTGTACATCCAAAGAACTCGAGGGTTGATTTACTTACCTTGATGAAACGGCTTTTTAGGTCTTTAAAGTAGATTTTATCAGGCAGGTAATTAAGTAATGAGTCCAAAAGCGATTTTTCCCATTCCAGTTGTTTCTGGTTTTCCTCCATCTCGGCAGTACGCTTCTCTAGTTCTTCCTTAATGGTTTCCAACTCTTCGAGGTTTTGCCTAACCTCTTCCTCCTGGGCTTTCATTTCCTCGGCCTGTTGCTGGGTTTTCTCCAGCAGTTCGGCTGTACGGATATTGGTTCGAACCGATTGAATGGTTTGGCCAATGCTTTGGGCAACCCTTTCAACAAATTCAATTTGGAAATTCTCGAACTCTGAGAAAGAAGCAAGCTCAAGCACTCCATAAATTTTATCCTCAACCTTAAGAGGTACAATAAGCAAGTTACGGGGTTTGGCTTCGCCAAGTCCCGATGAAATGGTTATGTAGTTTTCAGGAATGTCTTTTAAGTAGATGGTTTGTTTTTCAAGGGCACACGTTCCAACCAATCCTTCGCCTAGTAAAATTTGTTTTTTTATGAATTTTTGGCGGTTATAGGCGTAAGCGGCAGTAAGTTCAAAGTAGGGCTCATCAGTGTTCTCGTTGATGTAAATGAAAAGTCCGCCCTGATTTGCATTTAGAATACCAACCAGATTTTTAACAATATTGGCACTGAGAGCCTCTAAGTTATCGTTGTTTTGGCGAAGTATATCGCCAAATTTGGCCAATCCCTCATTAACCCATCTTTGGTTTTCCTCGTTGCGCTGTCTGATTAGCGCCTCTTCCCTTGCCTTCCGAAGATTCTCATTCATTTCAATCAGCGACTTGCCCAAAACATCCTCATCGCTGAGGAGATCAAGTGAGGTGTCGTAATTACCCATGCCAACCTGTTTTGCGAATTCGGTTTTTCTGTAAAGGCCTTCAACGGTTTTGTTCAGGTGGGTAATCATGGTGCCTATTTCATCATTGTTGTCAATCTCAACAATCATGCTGTTGTCAACATGGCCCTTAGAAAGGCGTTCTAGATTTTGAGTTACTTTAGATATTGGATTGATAAGGAATTTTAGTGTCATGAGGTAAATGAAACCGGAAAGCATTAAAATGCCAATTAAACCAACAGTGAGGGTAGTCCAAAAAACATGACGGGCCTCGGCCAGAATTGTTTCGTGTGGGGTAATCAGAACAAACGACCAGTGCTGAGGGCATTTACCAACTGAAATGGGTCGGAAAGTAAAGTATGATAGCTTCCCGTTGATATCTGTTGCTTCAAATTCAATGGGTTCGCCATTAATTACCTTATCCTGAACGCCATGCAAGGTAAATATGGATTCGTAGTAAAACAGGGCATCGTCGCCAATCAAATCCTTATCGGGGTGGGCAATGAACTTAAACTGAGGGGAAATGATAAATGCGTAACTATTCTTGTAGGGAACAATGTTTTTGACAACCTGATGGTAGTTTGAAAGCGGGATATCGAGCCCGGCTGCACCAGCAAAATTCCCATCGATAATGCAAGGGGCAATAACGCTGGTCATCAGAATATTTTCGGTTTGACCCTCATAGTTATCAAAGTAAGGCTCTTCCAAACTTTCGGATTTGTTTGCTTTTAATGCCGCGTAAATTGCCGATGCTTCAGTCTTTTCAGTTTTTATGGTGTTGGTAAGTATTCTGCCATTTTCGCGCCAGGCATAGTTTTGAATTCGGCCGTGTTCGTATGTGTATCCGGGTTCAACAAATTTAAGTTCCCAGCTATCCCACACGGAAAGTAAATCGGGGTATTGCTCAAGTATTTTGGTGTAGAGATTGTTGTAATCCTGTATATTTGATGTATTCCCCTCTTTTATGGTTACTGCCATTGACGAGGCAATGGTGCGTGCAATAGACATACCCATTTCAAGCATTGCCTCAAATTTATTAACCTCTTTGTCAGCTATAAGGGAAACGCGCGATTTGGCTGTTTCCATGGACAGTCGGTTAAACCTGGTGCTGTTTAGGAAAAGAAGAAAAAAAAGAATAAGAGACGAGGTTCCGATGAATAGAAAAATAATTTTTTTCTTTAACGACAAATTCTTAATTGAAGTTAAAAGTTTAATCCCAGAAATCTTCATAATATCTGATTAATAAAAACTTTGGTACTTTTTGATACGAGGATTTACACACATTACGGGTATTTCAAGTTTTGCCTCCCGCTTGCTATTGAGGAAATCATCATACTTGTCCGACATGATAAGAACAAGGTCGGCCTCAATGGTACGGCCAAACCTGAAAACTTCCTCTTCAAACGTTCCCTTTTTCTTGGCGGTTTTAATACCGTAAACAATATTAACCCCATCGAGCATTTTTTTGGTGAAGTATATATTATTGGCCAGTTGTTTCTTTTTGCCATCGTCGGTTAGGTAAGGCTTAATGAGGTTAACGTTACACTTATAGTACTTAGCAAGGTAGATAATCCAATGAACAGCTTCCTTGAACTTCCTGTCGTAGTCCACGGGAATTACAATTTCAATATAGTGTGAGTGGATTGGGGCCTTGCTGACTATAATGAAGGGAAGGGTTGTTTCCTTAAAAAATAGGTTTTTGAGGTAATTAGAAATGCGATGAACTTCATTACCAATTTTATAGGCGTAATGAGCAACAATAAGGTTGACATTTGCTGCGGGTATTAACTCTCGGATGATACGTTTGGGATAGCCTTCTAAGACAAATGTTTGGGGTTTAAATCCGTATTTAACTTCGAGTTCTGAGGCAGTCTTCTCAATTTTGGCATTATAGGTTTCAATTTTTTTAAAATTCACCTTACGGTATATGGTGTCAATAATCCATGAACGTGGAATAATGTGTAGTAATATGATTTCATTGCCTCCAGCTTTTGCGAGCTGAAGAGCATGTTGAAAGGCAATTTCGGAACCTTCGGTAAAATCCCAGGGAACCAGAATGATTCTTTTAATATTAATATTATCCATAACCGGAACTTTGGGTCAATATTTCAACTTTAACTATACAAAATAGCAAATATTTAACGAATTAGTAAAAGTAATACAAAAAAATGTAAAATTCACTACAAAGATGTATCATTTTCTAATTCGCTCATCCAGCGCTTAAGATTTTTGAGCTGAACATCCTTGTTTACATTCCTTAATCTACGGGCTGTTTGGGTAAAATACTGGTGTTTCTGTATGAAATCAATTTGTATCGAATTCCAGTCGTGGAGCGAACCCACCATGCCATGCTCGTGGAGCTCCTTGTAAAGAGCATTCGATACAGGTATAAAGTCGGTTCTTCCCAAGTAATCCAAATCGGCATCGCAAATAATTTCCTCAAGGATGTTTTTGGGTTTTGGAGGTAACTTGGTAGCCATAATAATTTCAGCAACCCGGGTAATTTGCTCTGGAGTATAGCCGTAGCGGGGCAATATTTCATGCGCCATTTTCACGCTCATTTCCTCGTGCGTTGCATAATCAATTAAGTGGCCCATATCGTGGAACAATGCAGCGGTTCTAACCAGAAGCATGTCTTCGTTTGGTAGGTTTTCGGCCCTGCCAATTAGTTCGACCTGAGTATAAACGTCAATGGTGTGCTTTAAATTGTGGTAGTAGAGGTTTTTTGGAAGGCCCTTTTCCAGTTTCTCGAGAACAAATTCCTCCAGATCGGCTAACCGTACAAGCTGAAGTTCAACCCTAAAGTCATTATTTGGTGTATAACTGTTGGAGTCGGAGAATTTTGGCAGGAATCCTTCCACAAAGTACATGTTAACATCGCCCTTGTTCTTGATTGGAATCTTACCCTGGAACTTGCAATTGAATAAATCGCGAACAACCAGATAGGTGTTTTCTGAAATGTTGATTTTTCCGGGCTCGCTTGCCGATTCCATTCGGCTAGCAATGTTTACTGTGGTTCCCCAGATGTCGTATGATAACTTGTTACGGCCAACAATTCCGGCAATAACGGGTCCGGTATCGATACCAATTCTTAGCTCCCAGATTTCTTTGTCGGAATTGAGTTGCTGGTTTAATTTTTTCATGCAGCCCATCATCTCAACTGCCGCTGCAACAACTTCAAAAGGATTTGTTCTATTTGGATGTGGAAGGCCACCGGCACACATATAGGCATCGCCTATGGTCTTAATTTTTTCGATCCCATACTTTTCCACAATGCTATCGAATTCAAAGAAAAGCCTGTCGAGTTGGTCAATCAGAGAATCGGCATTTATTTCATCGATTATTCTGGTAAAGCCCTGAATATCGGCAAAGAGAACCGTAACCATCTGAAATTTTTGTGCATCAACTTTACCCTGGTCAATTAGTTCTTTGGCCTTTTCGCGGGGCAAAACTCGTGAGAGCAGGTTCTCGGTTTTCTGTCTTTCCCTGAGTAATTCCTCAGTTCTAACAAAGAGTTTCTGCTGTAGGGCATAACTCTTTTTGGTGTAGTAGTAACGTGCATAGAGAATCAAGGTAGCAAAAGTTGCTACTGCTAATAAAGCAAACGCTATAAAGGTTGAAAGGAAAGCCATTTGGTAAAACACAAAAAAATTCACACACTAAGATAGAGCGATTGCGAATCTTTATCAAATATTTTAACAATTTGTTTAAACAAATTTCTTTTGAACTCAATAAAAATAATAATTTGATTAAATTTGAAGGTGATTTATGAACGTGATGTTTTAGGGGTAAATGCCAAAAAATGACAAATATGACTGCTAAAAAATCAATTTTGGTTCCTACTGATTTTACTGAGGTTGCATGGTTTGCACTACAGCATGCCATAAGGGTTTCTGAAGTTGTAAAGGAGCCAATTCACATCCTACACTGTGTTCCGGAGCCAGAAAAACTTGCTGAAGTTGAAAACCGAATGGCTGAACTAATTGATTCTGTAAGGAGTAAATACGCTGTAACGCCAAAATCGATAGTTAAGGTAGGTAACTACATGACCGACATAGCATCAACCGCCGATGAAATAAATGCAAGTATGGTAATTATGGGCTCATCAACCGTAAAAGAGATGGATGAGCACAAGGTTTCGTGGGTGCTAAAGCTAATTACCGGTTGCAAGGTCCCTTTTATTACCATACAGGAACCACCGGTTAATAAGCGTTACGACGATATTGTTTTCCCCGTCGATTTCACCCTTGAAAATAGGGAAAAACATGAATGGATATCATATTTCAGCGACTACTACCTCTCCCGTTTTCACATCATAAAGCCCAACACATCGGACCCCAGGCAAATGGCACAAATTGATATAAACCTGGCTTCGGCCAAGAGATTTTTAGATGAAAGGGGCGCCAAGTACGTGGAGTACACCGTTCCCGGCATTAAGAAGTATGAGGAGGAGGTGCTCGATATGGCAGTTAACATAAGAGCTGACTTAATAATAATAATGACTACTCCCACCGACAAAGAAGGAAAATTTATTGTTGAGCCCGAGGAGCAGTACATTCTGGCCAATGCAAGGCATATACCTGTTATGAGCATCAATCCCCGATAACTATTCGGTATGGCTAGCAAAGTTTTGTCGCTTGTGTTTGCCACCAACAACTTACACAAGTTAAAGGAGGTACAACATGCTCTTGGCAATAGAGTTGCTCTGGTTACATTAAACGATGTTGGTATAACCGAAGATATACCAGAGGATTATGATACCCTTCAGGAAAATGCCATACAAAAGGCACGCTACGTGTACAGCAGAACTGGGAAAAATTGCTTTGCCGACGATACAGGCCTTGAGGTAGAGGTGTTAAACTGGCAACCAGGTGTTTATAGTGCACGCTATGCAGGCGATGCAAAAAACCCAAAGGATAACATACGTAAATTGCTCAGTAATCTTAAAGGAGTTGAAAACCGAAAGGCTCGATTTAGAACTGTTGTCGCATTAATACTTAACGGCGAAGAGTATCTTTTTGAGGGAGTAGTTTGGGGGAAAATCATTGACCAAGAACGGGGAGCCGATGGTTTTGGCTACGACCCCATTTTTGTTCCGAATGGCTTTACCGAAACATTTGCCGAAATGCCTTTATTGCTCAAAAATAAAATAAGCCATAGGGGAAAAGCCGTTGAGGAGTTATGCAAATTCCTAAAAGGTAAGGTTTAGCAATATAAATCAATCTTTAATCGTTTACTCTTTAGTTACACCGGGTAACATAAATCTTTAGTTATGGTAAAGAGGATATATATCCTTTTATCCTTTATGTTTGTGGGTATTGGCAAGGGCTACGCTCAACCTCCCACTGGGCAATGGCGCGATTACTTTGCCTTTAACGATGCCCGTGTGCTTAGCATTAGCCCTTCAAAGCTTTACTGTGCAGCAGCGAATGGCTATTTTACCTACGATAAAGGTAACGGGGAGCTCAACAAGTACTCAACGGTTAACGGTTTAAGTGAGGTTGATATTACTGCAGTATCAGCAATACCGCAAAAGCATATAACGTTTGTTGGATACAAATCTGGCAATATTGATGTAGTAAATGAAAACACCCAGCGAGTTGTTAGTTTACCATACATTAAGGATAAACCCATGCTGGGCAGCAAGTGCATTAACCATTTTTACTACTATAATTCATTGGTATACGTATCTACCGATTTTGGTATAGTGGTAATTGACCCCGATAGGCTTGAGGTTAGGGATACTTACTTTATTGTTGAAAATGCTGGCACCATAAAGGTTAACAGGTTAGTTGCCTGGAATGGAAAGTTTTGGGCAGCCACCAGTCAGGGCGTTTACAGCGCAAATATAAACGACCCTTTGCTAATCAGCTATGAACGTTGGAGCAGGGAGCAATTTTTTAATCACCCTGCAGCAGAATGCCTTGGAGTTACTGCTGATGAAACCTACTTGCTGGCTTTAGAAAAGGTTAGCGGTAACGATATTCTATGGATGAATTCCGGTTTAGGCTGGGTTGAGGTTGATAGACCTTTTGATGAAACCCTTGGAGTATCCATAGGCTTTCAGAAAATAGTTGCCTTTAGCAGTAATGCCATTCAGAAATATAGCTTGCAGGGCGAGAAGTTAGAACTTATTAGCAGTTACCTTTTTGGTGGCACTCCCAAAATTGCCGATTGTATACTGCTTGAAAACAATGCTTTGGCTGTTGCCGATGAATTTAATGGTTTAGTGATTCTCTCACCCGATAGCCATAGCGTTCTTTCCCCCATGGGGCCATTCAACAATAAGTTTTTCCATATCGATGCAAGCGCTAACATGGTAGTGGCTGCCTCAGGGGCATACGATGCTGCTTTCGGAAATTTCTGGAATCCATTTATTGCACACACCTTTTCCGAGGGCAGATGGTCGTACTATGCTGATTGGTTTAATCACGATGCGGTTAGGGTGAAGGCAGATCCCCGAAACCCGAATGCTTTTTTTGTTGCAAGCTGGGGCGGAGGCCTGTATAAACTTAATAGTGGAACCCTAGCCGAGCACTATAACCCCGATAACAGCACCCTGCAGAGTGTGTTTCCCGGACAGCCATACTGTAGAATAGCCGGTATGGATATTGACGCCAAGGGAAACCTTTGGGTTGCTAATTCTGAGGTTCCAAATCCTATATCGGTGCTAACGGCACAGGGGGTATGGAAGTCGTTTCCGTATTACACCGCAATTGGAACGTCAAGGATAATTTCGCTTACTGTTTCGCCAAATGGGATAATTTGGTTAGCTCTGGCTCGCGATAATGGATTGTTCGCCCTAAACCCAGGAAACGATGTGGAGAGCGCAAACGATGATATCTACCTTAAGTTTCGTCCTCGCGATGCTAATGGAAATACATTTCCCAATGAGATTACAGCGCTTGCTTTTGACAGGGATGGCTATTTGTGGTTGGGTACCAACCAGGGTGTTCTGGTGAGCTACAACCCGCAAAGGGTGTTACAGGGCGAAACTCGTTTCCAAAAAATAAAAATACCCGATGTGGTGGAAGGCCTGGCAGTTTACCTTTTGGAGACCGAGGAGATTACCTGCGTTGATGTTGATGGAGGCAACCGCAAGTGGTTTGGAACAGCTAAATCGGGGGTTTACCTTTTTTCGGCTGATGGAACCAAACAGATTCATCATTTTAACACCAAGAATAGTCCTCTGCCATCAAACGCCATTTTAAGTGTTAAAGCGCATCCGCTTACCGGTGAGGTGTTTATTGCCACCGATAAGGGGTTGGTTGCCTACCGTAGCGATGCCAGCCAGCCGGCTAAGACATTTGATAAGGTATATGTCTTTCCCAATCCGGTTCGCCCTAACTATGCCGGTCTTATCACCATAGCCGGACTTATGGACAATAGCGTGGTAAAAATTACCGATATCGCAGGCAATATTGTTTATGAGACCCGCTCAAACGGAGGTATAGCAACTTGGGATGGAAAAAATAGGAACGGGCAGAGAGCTGCCACAGGCGTTTACCTAGTTTTCTGTTCCGACTCCCGTGGTGAGCAAGCTGCGGTTACCAAACTTCTTTTTGTTAAATAGGCACATGCTACAGCACAACAGGGTAATTGTACTTAGGACTGTAAGGTTTAAAGAGAATAGCCTGATAGTTAGCTGTTACGCACAAAAGCATGGGCGTATCACTCTGTTGGTAAATAGCGCTTTCCCTAAGGGGAAAAAAATAGGGTTGAATGTTTACTTTCAGCCCCTATCCATTCTCGATGTGGTTTACTACTATCGTCCTAACGCTGAGATGTACAGGGTAAAAGAGGTTACCCCTACATATGCATACACCAGCCTACACCTAAACCCCATTAAGCTCACAATTACTATTTTTCTCAGCGAGTTAATTTACCGTACAGTTAGAGAACAGGAGACAAATCAGCATCTCTTCGCCTTTATTGAAAATTCAGTACAAATGCTCGATAACCTCAATACCGGTGTAGCAAACTTTCATCTGATTTTTATGGTGCAGCTTTCGCGGTATTTAGGGTTTTACCCATTGAATCGATGGAGCCCGGCAGAACCCTACTTCGACATTAAAAACGGTGATTTTTGTGGGGTAGAACCCGCTCACGGTTTTGTGCTTGAGAAGCAAACCAGCAAGTTACTGAGTAATTTGATAAATACTCCCATGCACAATCCTGAAAAGCTGAGTTTAAATCAAAATCAGCGGCAAGTACTTATTGAGGCCGTTGCATCGTTTTATCGCTTTCACCTTGGTTCCGGAATACGTTTCAGAACCTTACCAATACTTATCCAGCTATTCGAATAGTTGCTTTCATCAAGTAAACCTTGCATTCTATCAAAATTGATATGATAATTGAAAAACTATTTGTAATTTGTAAAATACAATGATTGTTTGAAAAACTATGACCCAAAAGATAGGAGAAATATCAACATTGAGTGACGATAGCTTGCAAAAGCTAATTAAGGAAAGTGGGGCCATCAATATGACATCGCTTTTACCTAGCGAAAAGGGATTTCAAGAGTTTTTCGATAGTAATGTTGACATATACAACTTTGGTATGGACTTTCTTGAAAACATCAATCCCTACCAAAAACTCTCGAATTATACCCTTAAAAAGTACTTTAGGGCAATCAACCCTGAAACAGAAATTGCCTTTGTAGGTGGAGTAAATCTGGCTGTATTTTTAGCCATTGCGTCGAGCGTTAAGGATGGTGATAGTGTAATTGTGTTCGAGCCCTTTACTTCTAACCTAAAAGCCGCGGTTGAACTTTGTGGTGCTCGCCCGGTATATATTCCGTTAAAAGGTCCCGAGTTTAAAATTGATTGGTGCGAGGTTCAGCGTGCCATTAACGCTACAACTAAACTCATGGTTATATCATCGCCTCACCTTTTAACCGGACAAGCTTTAACCGCTGAGGACTATGAAGAACTGCAAAGATTAATCAACGGTACCAAAATCAAGCTCGTTATCAACGAGTCGATGGTCGAGCTGGGTTATAAAAACCATGAAGGAACCAGCGTGAATTTCTATCCGAGGCTATGCCAGGTAACTTACCGAGTGGGTTCGCTTAACATTCCGGTTGCTTTAGCCGATAGTGAAATAGCATACTGTATTGCACCCGAGCAGTTAATGGCTACATATAGGAATATCCATTCAGCAATTGCCGCTAATCCTAACCTTAGCCGAGCCGAAGATTATATCAATATTCTGAGCGTCGAGATAGAAGGGCATATGCTAGCCGATTTTTTGGAAGAGAACTATAAAAAACTACTGGAAGCACTAAAGGAAAGCAAATTTCAACCCATTAGGCAAACGGCTGGGTATATGGTAATGATTGGCTACAAGAATTATGCCGATATCCGTGATGTTGAAATGGTGGAAAAGTTGATTGTTGAAAAAGGCGTTGGCCTTTTGCCGCTTTCATGGTTCTACCACGACAGGCAGTGCCATCGATATGTGGCAATGAATATCACATTACCGCAAAATGAATTTAGAGAGGCCATAGACCGATTGGCGAGCCTGTAATTAAGCATAAATGCTAGTGCGTACAAATGATGTTTAAAAATGGCTAAGATTTAATTCCTTAGACATTTTTGCATATCATATACATAGCCATTTAAGGTAATTTAAACCTCTCGCCAGGTAAAAGGACATCAATTTTAAGTCCTTTGGCCCCAAGCAGCGAATTGCTAGGGTTCAGTTTGGCTTTGGACGCATCAACCAAAATCACTTGGCCTACACCGCAAACAGTTACACTATCGCCTGAAATGAGCAGTGCAGTAGATTCGTCAATACCGGCACAAAGATAATCAGGATTTTCAATGCTTACAGCAATAAGCCTGTTCAGTCGTTCACGTTTTACAAAGTGTTGGTCAACAATTACCTTTTTTACTAATCCTAGCCCATCGGTTATCTCAATATTTTTGGGAACAATATGGCTATACCTATCATCATCGGGGAATTTGTGTTGTCGGCCACTAATCATTAGCTTGCTCATTACTGCAGCGCCAGCGCTGGTACCAGCAATAACTGCTCCGTTATGGTAAGCGTAAACTATAGTTTCCTGTATAGTGGTGCCACCCACAATATCCATAAACTTTTTTTGATCGCCACCAGAGATATAAATCAGCGAAGCCTTTTTAAGGGTGTCAACCCATCACTGTTTAATACTATCGCCCTTTTGAAAAATAATTGATAGGGTATTATTAATGCCCCGGTCAGTAAACTGCTTGGTGGCGTAGTAAGCAGCGCTATCGGGCTCTTCGCTTGCCATGGGAAGCACAACGAGGTATTTCTTTTCCTTCAGGTTGGCAAGATTAACGATTTGCTTAACCATTGCATCGGGGCGCTTCCCTCTTCCAATAATATAGAGTTTACCTTTTCTAGCATTTTGCTGAGTGCATTTCAGGAACGAAAGCGACACTATACCAAGTAGTAGGTATAAAAGGATGTTTTTTTCTGTCATATTCAAAGTTTTTTAATAATACAATTAAACAGGGGAATACACTTAATCGCAAAAAAATTATTTTTCTAAATGTTGTTAGAACAGAATTAATAAGATGATTTAAAATTCAAGTAGCCATCCAGGCTAAAAAAGAATCAACCCATTAAGAGATAGCTAAAAGTTGGGTGTATGTATAGTAACCTAACTTTAAAATTTAATGCCTATGAAGTCGAAAATTTTACTCACCACTCTGTTTGTAGCCATAGTAGGGGCAACTTTTGCTCAGCCGCTTTACTGGCGCGAGGATCTGTACGATCCACAAAAACTTCAACCATAACTCGCGATAATTCTGTTAAAAGCGAGGGTGATTATTCACTCAAGTATGTTTTTACCGACGACGGAACACCCTACTTTATATGCGACACCTTTGCAGTGACAGGAGGCGCAACCTATGAATTATCAATAGATTACCTGGATAACGATCCAGCCTGTAAAATCTCAGCGAGGTTGTGGTTCTTCTCCGCCCCAAACACCTCATACCTTGAGCGCCAAACCAGCAAAACAACAACCGACTCGGGCGACTGGCAAACCATAACTATCTCGGGAACAGTTCCAACAACTGCAACCCTTGCATATGTGGACATACGCATGAGTACCGATGCAGCCTGGGCGGGTAGTGGTACATTCTGGGCCGATAATGCCCGTTACTTTGAGAATGGTGGTACTACAAACCTGATAAAGAATGGAAGTTTTGAGGAGTGGGAAGCTCCAACCGAACCCGAATTCTTAACCTATAAGTTTGAGGGTTTAAATCCGGTAGTTACGGGTGTTATTGATAAAACTGCCAAAACCGTTGAGGCAACAGTCCCTTATGCTACTGAAGTTACAAGCCTTGTAGCATCGTTTACCACCAATGGTGCTACAGTAAAGGTTAACGATGTGGTTCAGGAAAGTGGTGTTACTCCAAACGACTTTTCGTCCCCTGTAACCTATACGCTTGAACTTGGCTCAGTGATTAACAACTGGGTTGTAACGGTAAATAAAGTTGCTCCTGCTACCAGAAAAGATATTCTTTCGTTCAAATTCGAAGGGCTTACACCTCCTGTTACCGGTGTTATTAATGCTGCTGAGCACAAGGTTACCGCCGAGGTTCCGTTCTCAACCGATTTAACAGCCCTTGTGCCAACCATTACCGTATCACAGTATGCTACCATATCGCCTGCAAGTGGTGAGGCTCAAAATTTCACAAACCCTGTTATCTATACCGTAACAGCTCAGGATGGTTCAACACAGGATTGGATAGTAACCGTAACCAAGGCTGCTGAGGGTCGAACCACTTTGCTTTTTGAGGATTTTGAAAATAAAGTATTAATTCCTTCCGGGTGGGTACTGATTAATGGCGATGGCTATACTTAAGCACCAGGCGAAGAGCGTTGGCAAGATAGCGCCTGGGTGGCTGCAACAACCAATCGTCAGGAGTTAAAAGAAACCCAGGTTGCAATGGCTTCATCGTACACCAGCGATATGCCTATGGATGGCAAGGCATACGACTGGATGATTTTACCTAAGGTAGATTTGGGTAATAATACTACCATTGCATGGCAGGCCATGTCAACCACAACCTCGGGCAACTATCCCGATGATTACATGGTAGTAATTGCTCCCGCAGTGGATGGTGTTAATCCTACCATTTGTTAATTTAAAACAGAAGGCAATATATTGCTTGAGGTTAAGCCGGAGAGCTGGTCGTAGTATGTTGGGCGTCCTGGCCAGGGTTTGGCTACCTGCTCAATCAACTTGCGTAATGCAAAAACAGCAAGTGCTCCCGATGGTTGGTTCAACCGTCCGGTTTGGATTGCTTTTGTACTGATTACCGACCTTTATGTAAATCCCGATACCGGAATTCCCAACAGTTCCCCCGGTGGTTCAAACCTTGCGGTTGATAATATCCATATATACAACGATGTTCTTAGCGGAATTAGCGATAATACTAAGAACATGCTTAATACCCTTGTTTACCCCAACCCAGCTTTCGAAAAAGCAACAATTCTCATTCCCACTCAACTGGGAGGAATGGTTGAAATTTTTGTAACCGATATTGTAGGGCGAATGGTTTACAGCGTTTCCATTAACGCTACCGAAAATCAAACCCGACTAAATTTTGAAACAAATAACTGGGGTGCTGGAATTTACATGGTTAAAACCACTTATCGTGACACAACCGGTATTAATAAGCTAGTTGTTAGGTAGACCTTCACTTTGACCCAAATAAAAGGGCTACCAATAAGGTAGCCCTTTTTATTTAATACTTGTTAACCATTTCCGCTTAAGGGGAATGAAATGTATACACATATTACGATAAATGACTAATTTTACCTGTCAATAAATGTCGAACTTTTGTGTATTTGAACGCTGTGAATAAAGAATTTGCGTGTATTTCGGTTCGACAAGGATGAAGCAAAAGGGTTTATGGAATCCAAACTTATAGTTGCAACGTTTTGCAAACTTTTAAGCCGCACAACATACCATTAACTGTTAGGTGCTTATTCTGTAATATGGTTAACTTTACTTTAAGAAAAAGCATTAAAATTGTAGTGCTGATGCGTTCGGGAGGTGCAATGGAACTCAGATGACGCAGATTGTCCAGATATTTACTGTGTTACCCTGTGTTAAACTCTGTGTAACTCTGTGATACTAATAAAACTGACTGGATATCGTTAATATTATTCCAATTTATTCCGAGTCATCCCACCTCATTCCGTCTCATTCCGACCCTTCCTGCAGCCTAGCTCTTGCTCCCTTCCTCAATAAGCCCTAAAACTCTTGTTCCTTTTGCTTTGGGTAATCGATGGAGTAATGTAGCCCCCTGCTCTCGTGCATTTCCTGTGCCGATTTAATTATCAGGTAACCAACATTTATCATATTGCGAAGTTCGCAAAGCTTTTGGGTAAGAATTGATTTCTTGTATAGCTCTTCGGTTTCGCGGTAAAGTATTTCCAGTCGGGTTAATGCACGCTGCAAGCGCAGGTTGGAGCGTACAATACCTACGTAACTGCTCATTATTTGCTGCATCTCGCGGTAACTTTGCGTAATAAGTACCATCTCCTCGTTATGAATTGTACCCTCGTAGTTCCATTCGGGTATAGAGTGGTTTACTTCATAATGCATATAGTGTTCCATGGAATACTGTGCGCCACGATGGGCATAAACAATTGCCTCAACTAGCGAATTAGAGGCTAACCTATTGGCTCCATGCAAACCGGTTGATGAGCACTCGCCTACGGCGTAAAGCCTTTTTATGGTTGATTGAGCATAAGTATCGACCTTAATCCCACCACACAGGTAATGCGCTGCGGGCACAACTGGTATCATATCTTTGGTAATGTCAATTCCCAGCGATAAGCATTTCTGGTAGATGGTAGGGAAATGATCGATTATCTCCTTGGGTTCCTTAAAGGTAACGTCGAGGTAAACAAAATCATCGCCCCTTACCTTCATCTCATTATCAATGGCACGGGCAACAATGTCGCGCGGGGCAAGCGACCCTCGTGGGTCGTACTTATGCATGAATTCCTTCCCGTCGATGGTTTTAAGCACACCTCCAAAACCTCGCATGGCCTCAGTTATTAAAAACGAAGGGCGCTCGCCAGGATTGTAAAGCGATGTGGGGTGAAACTGCACAAAAGCCATGTTCTCAACCTGTCCTTTTGCCCGGTAAACCATTGCAATGCCATCGCCCGTTGCAACGGACGGGTTGGTGGTGGTGTTATAGATGTTTCCTGTGCCACCGGTTGCCAAAACGGTTATTCGGCTCAAAAAAGTATGAACCTCCTGCGTTTTGAGGTTAAGCACATACGCACCAAAACAAGTAATATTAGGATTACCACGTTTTACCTCTTGTCCAAGGTGGTGCTGGGTAATTATTTCAACAGCAAAATGGTTCTCATAAATGGTAATATTGGGGTGTTGTCTAACACGGTTACTCAAAACCCTCTGAATTTCGGCACCGGTATTATCCTTATGGTGAAGAATGCGATGTTCAGAATGTCCACCCTCACAAGCTAAATCGTATTGGCCATTGGGTTTACGGTCGAATTTTACGCCCCATCCTATAAGTTGTTTTATTTGAGCAGGGGCTTCGTTAACCACCATTCGAACCACCTCCTCGTTACAAAGCCCATCGCCACAAATAAGTGTATCGTGAATGTGTTTTTCGGTTGTATCGGGGTCGTATGTTACAGCGGCTATGCCTCCCTGTGCGTATGCTGTACTGGTTTCGTTTAATCTATCCTTAGTAACCACAATAACCTTTGCGCGATCGGCTACTTTAAGGGCAAAGCTGAGCCCACCTATGCCTGACCCTATTACTAGAAAATCGGTTTCAATCTTGCTCATTGGGTTTAAGTTTTAAAGCAAAAATTGCCGTGTAATGTTTGAGCAAAGCTATGAATTACTATGATGTAAACAAAACTAAATGCTGATTGGAATCCGTTTTCGCTGTTTAAAGCCAATAATCTCTTTATACCCTATCGATTTAAGAAGATTTATCGCTTCGTCGAAATACTGCCCAATGTTCTGCTCCACGTGAGCGTCGCTTCCCAGAGTTATGGGAACACGGTAGTGGTGAAGTACTTCAAGAAAATTGACCGATGGGTAAAACTCAGCACAAGGTTTGTTATTTCCGCTGGTATTTAGCTCAACCACCACACCGCTTTCGCTGAAAATTCGGGCACACTGTTCGTAGATTTTTTGCATCTTAAAGGATGGGTAAACCGCAAACTTCTTTGCCAAATCGGCATGCCCAATAATATCGAACATTCCGGTTTGAGCAGCCTCACCAATCAGCCTAAAATAGGCACGGTAAAACATATCAATATCAATTTCATTATACCCGTTGATATCGGTATCAAAATTCCAATCATCAATAAAGTGAACCGACCCAATAACATAATCCAAGGGCATCGATTTGATTAAATTTCGGGTTTGGTCAACCAATCCAGGAATATAATCAACCTCGGCACCAAATCGAATGGTAACCGAATTCGACTTTTTCTGAATATGACCAATTAAATTGATCAGTTCAGGTAATCTTTTTAAGTCCATTGCCCAAGCAACGGGTTTAAGGGATATGTGATCGCTAAAACCGATTTCGCTAAATCCCGATGCCTGGGCAGCGTAAACCATTTCATCATGTGTATGATGTCCATCGGAAAAATTGGTATGCATGTGGTAGTCGGGATACATCACAAGTCGGTTTTAACTTCATAACAAAATTCTTCCTTAATGGGTTCATATCAAATATATCACATTTATTGCTATTATTGCCAAAATTTTTCCCGATTTGGTTGCAGTTGTAAGCATAATGGCTGGCGGTATGCTGCTTGGTTTTCTTTTGAAAGCAAGACAACGTGTGGTTTCGGCTAACGAAAAACTTATAACCTATGCTATTTACCTACTGCTTTTTATGATGGGTGTTAGCATTGGATCGAACGATCAAATAATGAATTCACTGAGTTCGCTTGGGGTGCTGGCTTTAATCGTATCGGCTGGCGCAGTGGCCGGAAGCATTCTAACGGGTTTTGTAATTTTTAAGATATTTTTTAAAAACGATTGAGGTTGAAAGGGAGTGTAATCATACTTTCGTTTTTTACGATGGGTCTATTATTTGGCCGCTATACGCATATAAACGAATGGCTTAGCGGTATCGATTATAGTTCGCTTTCGCTTTACCTGCTGATGTTTTTGGTAGGAATTAGTATTGGTTCCGATACCCGATCGCTTCAAGCTCTCAAAAACATGAACCTGAAAATCCTTTTAATTCCAACAGCAACCATTGTAGGAACAACTATAGGTGTATGGTTTGTGTCGATTTTCGTCGCTAGATATTCCCTTAAAGAGCTAATGGCTGTTGGTGCAGGCTACGGTTATTACACCCTTTCGAGTATTATTATCAAGAATAACCACAGCGATGCATTAGGCGTGGTTGCCTTGCTCTCAAATGTCATTCGTGAAATTATTACTCTGCTTCTGGCACCAATTATTGCAATTTATTTCGGCAAAATAGCACCAATCTGTTCGGGTGGTGCTACCAGTATGGACACCACTTTGCCTATCATTTCAAGTGCATCGGGTAAAGAGTATGCTATACCTTCGTTAATTCATGGAATAATTCTAACCATACTGGTACCATTTATTGTTACGCTTTTACTATCACTCTAAAACATAAAACCATGAAGATCAGAAATTTATTGCTTGCAGCAATTACATTACCGCTGATTATCGCGTGCACAGGGAAAAGCGAAAAAGAACAGTATAACCAGGATCACCTGATTTACGCAACTATTTGGTATCAAAACTCACCCGAAATAAAAGCCTTGTACTACCAAGGTTTCAACATTGCAGGCGAACGGGTAAAACAGTTTTCTAAAACCAAAACGGCAAAACCCAAAGCCGTAGTAGTTGATATTGATGAAACCATGCTAAACAATTCGCCATTTCAGGCTCAGGAAATACTTGATAACAAAGAGTTCTCAAGCGAATTCTGGAATGAGTGGAGCCAACTTGCCGGGGCCGAAGCTACACCCGGTGCCGTTGAGTTCAGTAAACTTTGCGATTCGTTAGGCCTTCCCATTTTCTACATCAGTAACCGAAAGGTTAACGAATCTGAGGCTACTCTTCGCAACCTCGATTCTCTTGGTTTTGCTTTTGCAAAACCAGAGTTCTTAATCCTCAGGGACAATGAGAGTAGTAAGAAAACCCGTCGCGAAAAGGTGTTGGAAAACTATGAAATAGTTCTTCTTATTGGCGATAACCTTAACGATTTTTCTGAGGTTTTTGAGGACCGAAGCGATAGCTGGGGTACACCCACCGTAGAGAAATTTAAAAAGGAGTTTGGAAACCGATTTATAGTTCTGCCCAACCCCATGTACGGCGACTGGGAAAAGAATATCTACCCCAAACGAGACATGCTGCCTGCCCAGCAGGATAGTGCACGCCAGTCGGTTTTAAAGGGCTTTAAGTAAAAGCAACATGTTTTCACCAAAAAGGGCGAAAAAATCGCCCTTTTTTATTTAGAAATACTGTCAATTATGGCGATTCATCCATTTGTTTATTAATTACTTGCATTATTTTAGTAATTTTGAATGCGGAGATGTTATTCCATATTTAGTATGTTTTAACCCCAAATTTTAATACCATTAGAAGTTTAATACGCCTGTTGATACCCGCACTTGTTTTGCTTTCATGTACAAAGTCAAAGCATGAACCAATAGCTTACTTTACTCAAGAAATTTCACCCGAGGGATTCATGAAGGTTTACAAGCAGATTTCCAAAAACCTCGAAGGCAAAGTAGGCGTTATGGTTCACTTTGACGAGGAAGGTAATACCTATTACGTTAAACCAGAGTTATTTAAGAACATTGTTCTGGATTGCCAGGGAACTTTCATTGAGACCAATGTTCTCTACAAAAGTTTAAGGCAAAAAACCGAAACCCATATTGCGCTAGCCAAACAGCATGGATTTACCTATGTGCCTATCGATATTTTAGACGATAAGGGGGAACTCGTAATTGAAAATGTGCCCGGATGTAAACACTTCAATAAGTTTTATTACGGGAAAAAATATTGATGAGTACATTTCATTCCTAATAATTTCACATTTTATAGGTCATGGTTCAGCTGGCTTTGGTGGAGTCATACAAAACATTTCGATGGGATTTGCAATCCCTCGAGGGAAACTAGCCATGCATAGGAATAATTACCCTGTATGCGATAGAGATAGGTGCACTAATTGCGACAGTTGTGCACTGCAATGCCCGGCAAATGCCATTTCAACTAATCCCTTTTGGATTGATGTAGACAAATATACCGGCTGAGGCAAGTGCATTGATGTTTGCCCGAACAAAGCTTTACGTTACCCAAAAGGCGATGTAGATGTTCAAACGGTATTCTATGAGCATCTGTCTGAATACGCTAAGGCTATTTACAATCGCCACAAAAAATGGTTTTCATCAATTTTTAGTGGATATTTCAACATCGTGCGATTGCTCCCGAAACCCGGAAAAACCCTTTGTGCCAAACATTGGTATTTTGGCCTCAACCGATATTGTGGCCATTGAAAAAGCCAGCCACGACCTCGTGGCTAAAGCCCATAGATGCGCCGATCCATTTCTGGAAGTTAACCGTGTAAGCGGTTACAGGCAAATTTAGTACGCTAATACGTTAGGCATGGGCGAAATGAATTATCGCCTAGTAAATTTGGACAACAACGAAGAAACCCTAGTAATTTCAGAATAGAGTTTGTAAACCAACAATTTTGTATCTGTTGCAAAAAAGTAAATAAAGTAATATCTTTGCCAAGCAATTTGGCCTTATAGTTCAAGGGATAGAACGGAAGTTTCCTAAACTTTAGATCCAGGTTCGAGTCCTGGTAAGGCCACAAAAGGGGAGAAATTACCCTTTTTTATTTTACTACACCCAACTTCAGGAAAATTGTAAATATTTGCAATATTTCTTGCATTTATTTTATCATTACATTATTTTTATACCAAATTTAATTACAAATTGTAACCTCTATGGCTGAAACGTACAAGGTTGATGCAATTGACCAAAAAATCCTGTCGTATTTGGTTAAGAATGCACGAATGCCATTTCTGGAAATTGCCCGTGAATGTGGAATATCGGGCGCTGCTATTCATCTACGGGTTAAGAAAATGGAAGATGCCGGCATTATTGCCGGTTCACGAATGGTTGTAAAACCAAAAGCCCTTGGCTTTGATGTTTGTGCATTTGTTGGGGTGCAACTTGTATCAACCAATCTGTATGAGGGAGTAATTAATGCCCTTAAGCTGATGCCCGAGGTGGTTGAGTGCCATTTCATTACAGGCGAATATGCCCTTTTGCTTAAAATTTTCTGTCGCGACAACGAGCACCTCATGGATGTTCTGGTTAACACCATTCAAAATATCCCGGGAATCTCCCGCACGGAAACCTTCATATCCCTTGACCAGGCCATTGAGCGTCCGGTTTACGTCAAGGATAAAATTATGATTAAAGGGTAATAAGAAGTTTTCTTCAATAAAAAAGGCTGAACCCTGGGTCCAGCCTTAATTTTATCTCGTTTTTTTAGTAATCTTCTTCATCATAGGCGTCATCATCATAGTAATCTTCAAAAGAGTCATTCAAATCGTAATCGTCCAGATCTTCAAACTCATCAATCTCTTCATAAAAAGAGCGCTTTAAATTCTTCTCCTTTTTAACGGGTTTCAACTTTTTGGCTCTCTTCAACTCGTCGGAATCGAAAGAATCGTTCTTTACGGGTTTCCGAAAATCTTTCTTTGACTTCATCACAAGAAAAATTAAGATGTTTCCTTTGTTTTTTACTATTTAAGGTTTAACAATAAAAATATCAACCACAATTTTAAGTATTTTTTTCGTTGCAAGGTATTGGGTTACTGTATGATTAAAAATTTTACGTTTAAAGCAGATTATTTTACCAAGTTACACTTCGACTACATAAAAGTCAATACTTTTTCATCGAATAACTATTTTTTTTTACATAAACACATTTAAGTACTTTTGCGATGTTTAAAAAGCAATATGGGCTCCGAGGTAATTATCCACCAGCTGCTAATTTTTGGCGTTTTAATGATAGTGGGCGCTTTAGGTTCCTACTTCGGAATCATTAAGGACGAAGCCAAAGACTTCCTGTCGCGCTTCATTATCGATATTACCCTGCCCTGCCTGATTTTTTCAACATTTGCTAAAATTGATAGTAATCCAGCGCTACTTATCAACGGTTTAATAGTATTTGGTTTTACCTTTGCTAACCTTGCAATAGCGCTTATAGCTGGAACTATCTCGGCCCGCCTACAAGGTTTGAATCAGGCAAACACTACCGTTCATAGCCTTCACACCATGTTTGGAAACATTGTGTTTTTAGGCTATCCGCTTTTTGATGCTCTATTCCCGGGCGGAATTGGTATTTTCTATGCAGCTGCTTATCAACTTGCTTCAAATTCGGTTACTTTCACCTACGGGATATACAGGCTAAGTTCTGGTCAGGCAAAATCGGGGCTAAAAAGTTTGCTTAACATCAACACCTTTGCCTTGCTCATTGGTTTTACAATTACCGCACTGGGCATAAAAATTCCAATATTTTTAGTAGATGCACTTAGCGGATTAGGGAAAGCAACCAGCCCTCTTTCCATGGTATACATTGGAGCCTTACTTGCGGGTATAGGTATACGTCAATCGGTTAGCCATAAGAGTATTTACCTACTTAGCCTCAATAAGTTAGTTTTACTGCCAGTATTATTGGGCATTATCTACTTATGGATATTCAGATTTTTCAACCTTGAAATATCGCGCGAAGCCTTTATTGTACTGGTTATGCAAATGGCCATGCCCTGCCAAACAATTATAGTGGTTATGAGCAGACGTTATGGTGGAAACTACCAGCTTGCTGCTGGTAATCTGTTTGTTTCCACGATAATGAGCATAGCAACATTGCCAGCCATATACACGTATCTGAACTTTCTTCTGAAATGATTTACTTCACAACCAGCTTTACATCAAGAGTAAAATCATCGTAAATCATATTATCGCCTAAACCTTGAAAAAACTTACCTGACCCGTAACGAACATTGTAATACGTTCGGTCAACCGTTATTTTCGAAGAGTAAACATTTCCATTACGGGTAACCTCAAAGGTTATTGGATTAGTTATGCCCTTGATTGTTAAATCGGCTGTTACTTTGGCCTTGTCGCCAGTAAACTTTTCGGAGCGTACATTACTCAGCAGTGCCACCTTATAGCTTCCTACGCTAAAAAAGTCGTCGGATTTAAGATGGTCTAACAATTTCTTGTTCCAGTCTGGACTTTGCAAATCCTCACAGGTAATGGTTTCCATGTTAATAACAAAATTACCTCCAGCAATCTGGTTATCGCGAACAACCAGCTTGCCTTCCTTTAGTTTTACCTGTCCGTAATGTTCACCGCTTACGTTTTTTGCATTCCATTTCAAGGTGGAACTACTCGCATCGGCAATAAACTCCAGCGACCAAACCGTGGTGCTTACCAAGAGTGCAGTTAGTAATAATAAACGCTTCATTTTCAGGTGATTTAGAGTTACACATTACTAACAAACCAAAGATAAATTTGTTTTTTAGTACCTTAGCCATATCATTAGTTTATTATCCGATGAGAGTAGTTATTCAGCGTGTAAGCCAAGCCAGCGTATCGGTAAACGGAAGCATAACCGGCACAATCGGCCAAGGCCTTTTAATACTGGCTGGTTTTGAGCATACCGATACCGACGAAGATATTGAATGGATAGTTGGAAAAATAACCCGCCTGCGAATTTTTAATGATTCCGAGGGCGTTATGAACCTAAGCGTGATGGATGTTGACGGACAATTACTGGTAGTAAGCCAATTTACCCTTCATGCAAAAACCAAGAAGGGTAATAGGCCCTCGTATGTTCAAGCTGCGCCCCCTGATATAGCCATTCCGCTTTACAAAAAATTTATGACTATGTTGGAAGATATTACTGGTAAAAGGGTTGAGCGCGGCATATTTGGTGCAATGATGGATGTGAGCCTCACCAATTCTGGACCGGTAACCATTATTATTGACTCAAAAAACAGGGATTTATGACACAACTTACACTCGATGATGCTCAAAAGATTGTTGACGACTGGATTAAATCCAAAGGGGTTCGATACTTCAATGAACTTACCAATATGACCCTCCTGGTTGAAGAGGTTGGCGAGCTGGCACGAATAATTGCCCGTAAATACGGCGAGCAATCGTTTAAGGAAGGCGAAACCGACCATGACCCTGCCCCCGAAATGGCCGATATTCTGTTTGTGCTTATTTGCTTAGCCAATCAAACTGGGGTTAATTTAACCGAAGCCCTCATGCAAAGTATTGATAAAAAAACTAAACGCGATAGCGAACGGCACCATCGCAATTCCAAATTGTTGTAACTTTGTAAACACAATCACCATCAAATATTGAAAGCCATGGAATTATCGTTCGAGAACAAGTTTAACATCGAGGTTGGTGTTACCGAAGTTGAAAGAGAAATAAACAATTTGAAGGATATTGCCCAATCCCGAAAAAGCGATATTGAGGTTTTGAAAAAATGCTTTAGCATGATTGACCTTACCACCCTAAACACCACCGACGGCTATGAGCGTGGTAAACTATTTGCCGATAAGGTAAACCAATTCCCTGAACATTTCCCAGGGATGCCCAACATTGCAGCTATTTGTGTTTACCCATCGCTTGTAGCTGCTGTAAAAGAAAATCTATCAGCATCTAATGTTAAGATCGCTTCAGTGGCTGCAGGTTTTCCTGCCTCACAAACTTTTCTTGAAATTAAACTTTCAGAGTGTAAAATAGCTCTTGAGCAAGGTGCCGATGAGCTCGATGTGGTTATATCGGTAGGTTCATTTCTTGAGGGCAATTACTTTACCGTATTTAGCGAGTTGCAACAGATTAAGGAGGTTGCTGAAAATGCAAAGGTTAAAGTAATTCTCGAAACCGGTGCATTACCAAGCTTGGAAGATATTAAACTCGCTTCGTTCCTGGCCATGGAGACTGGCGCTGATTATATCAAGACCTCAACCGGAAAACTCGAACCCGCTGCAACACCAGAGGCGGTTTACGTTATGTGTTTAGCCATTAAGGAATTCTATGAAAAAACTGGACGCAAGGTTGGTATGAAACCCGCTGGAGGCGTTTCTAACTCCTACGATACTGCGCTTTTCTATACCATTGTTGAACAGGTTTTAGGACAAGAATGGTTATACCCGGGACTGTTCCGATTTGGGACTAGCCGACTAGCCGATGTGCTTTTAAGCGATATACTTGGAAAGGAGATTAAATACTTTAGTCAAGCATCGAGTTCCAAATACTAAAAAAGAAAGAGGGCTTTTAAGCCCTCTTTTTTTCTTCCTATTTTAAAAATTTACATAGGATAATTTTTCACCACTTCCCACTCAACAACTGCGTGAGCTACAATATAAATAGGGCCAGATAGATTATCAGTGGTGTAAGTTGCACTTGTAGTAGACAAATTACCAATAACAATTGGATACTGGCCAGGGGCTACAGTTTCAACACCATTTTTCATAGGTAATATGTTAGTGCTAACATAAAGGTGATTTTCTAGCATAACGAAGCCCTGATTCATAGAATAGGTTACAGTTGCAACACCGTTTACGTAGTTTACTAATAAATTACCAACCAGAGTACCCTTTGAAATACCGCACTGTCTGGCAGCAGCCCAAATTTCGAAAGAATAATTTCCTTCTTCAGCAATGGCATTCGACTAACCCCAACGTGAAAATCCCCAATCAAGGAAACATGTTGCATAGTCGTAACCATATGCGAATGCAGTTTCTTTGAAGTAAATGGGTTGATCAGTACAGGCTTGCTTACAGTAATCAAATAAGATTGCCCAACTACCACTGGCATTTAGTTGACTCCCTGCGCCCCATGCTGTTTGCTTACCAACCAAAACATCGCCATCGTACTTTACCACAACAGCATGGTCTGAAACCACAAAGCAATCGTCGAAGTTTGAAAGATTAAATTTATAAGTTACCTCTCCAACTGGCGAAATAAAAGTCTCACCATAAGGGTATAGCACAATTTGTGGATTACCTTTTTTGTTTGTGGGAATTCTAGCCTGAGGCCCAACATACAAACGGGTTTCCGTAATCTGATAACCATTACTTGCCGAATAGGTAACATAAAGGTAATTGGAATCATTACTTACAGTTACAGTTCCAGCATCAATATGCTGACCTGCAGTTAACATCACTACTGTAGGAGTTCCGCAATATTCTCCTTCTGTTGTAGTCATTGCCTTCATTAGAACTTCGTTTTTAACCATAGCTGTTAAAGGCGCCACTACTTGATCGTCTCCCTTTTGGCAGGCGATTGCAATAGATAGATACAAGGACAATAATCCCTAGAATCTTTCCACTAATAGAAATTTTTCTCATTAGTATATTTTTAAATTCAATATAAAGATATAACATGATTTTACTTTAGTTAATCTATTTAGATTTATTTCAAATAGTATTTGACGAACAGGCTATTTTAAGCAATGAAGCTACTCGATTTTCAAATGATAAAGGCGCAAAAATTTTTGCGCCTTTAAAAATTAGTTCTATGAAGTATTTTACCACCAAAGGCTATAAAATAGAATTAGAATAGCTACAACACCAATAGACCCGATCACAAATGCCTTGCTGGTTTTAAACAACTCAAAGGAAATAGTAATTGCCTTCTCATGGTCTTTATTCCCTTCGATACGGGCAAAAATCCAAATTAAGAATAAGCTGAGGAGGAAAACTATACCCATACGGTCCATGAATGGAAGCATAGGCATAAACACCTTAAACAGAAGCGAGAAAATAAATGTTCCTATGGCAGCTGCTAATGCACCATTAGCAGTGGCTTTTTTGTAGAAGAAACCCGCAAGGAATATTGCTAATGCTCCAGGACTAACAAAACCGGTAAACTCCTGAATATACTGAAAAGCCTGGTCAAGATTTGAAAGTTGTGGTGCAATAAATACAGCTATTAGCAAAGCGGTAAAACTTGCCAAGCGCCCAACGCTTACCAAACGATGTTCAGTAGTCGACTTATTTATATACTCCTTGTAGATATCCATGGTGAATATGGTAGCCACGCTATTCATCATTGATGCTAAAGAACTTACAATTGCAGCTACCAAAGCAGCAAAGGCCAAGCCCTTAACGCCGGTTGGTACAAAGTTGTGGAGTAACCAGGGATACGCCTCATCGGATTTAGCAATGTCGG
Source organism: Bacteroidales bacterium (assembly GCA_011045955.1). Classification (GTDB taxonomy): domain Bacteria; phylum Bacteroidota; class Bacteroidia; order Bacteroidales; family Tenuifilaceae; genus Tenuifilum. The sequence continues at coordinate 41,925 of DSBV01000095.1, forward strand.
CATGTAGCGCAAATGCCACTATTCCAGGAATAACAACTATAAAAGGAAGCAAAAGCTTAAGGTAAGCAGCAAACACTAAACCATTCTGGGCTTCCTTAATGCTTTTGGCCGCAAGCGCACGCTGAATTATATACTGGTTACATCCCCAGTAGTAAAGGTTGGCAACCCACATACCACCAATTAGTACGCTAATGCCAGGTAAATCGATATAGGCATCCTTTTGTCCTCCTTTGCCATCGGGTATCATCAGCTTGCCTTTTTCCAAAATCATATCGAATTTTTCGGGAGCCTTTTGGAGCAGGGCTTTAAATCCTGCTATAACGCCATGGCCATCGCTTAGGAAGTCAAGGGCAAAGTATGTTGTAACCAAGCCGCCGCCTACCAGAAAAACCACCTGAACCACATCGGTCCATGCTACTGCCTTTAATCCCCCGTATATTGAATATAGAGCAGCAAAAAAGGCTAAACCAATTATAGCATAGGTCATGTTAATTCCCATGATGCGCTGCATAGCCAATGCACCAAGGTAAATAATTGAGGTAAGATTTACGAAAACAAAAACAAGCAGCCAGAATCCTGCCATAACGGTTTTTACGCGTTTATCGTACCGAACCTCTAGGAATTGAGGCATGGTAAAAATTTTCTTTTCCAGAAAGATTGGTAGAAAGAAAAGTGCTACAAGAATAAGCGTCAATGCAGCCATCCACTCATACGAGGCAATTCCAAGTCCTATGGCGTAGCCAGAACCTGACATTCCGATAAACTGTTCGGCCGAAATATTAGAAGCTATGAGCGATGCCCCAATAGCCCACCAGGGCAAGGCCCTGCCGGCCAAAAAGTAATCACCAGAGTTGGTTTCGGAATCGCGTTTACGAAACGAGACCCACAAGCCCAAGCTAACAATAAGTAAAGCATAGGCTATAAATACAATGTAATCAATTGTTGCAAACGACATATCAATTAGGATTTGGTTTAAGGTTAAAGGCAAAAGTAAAGCTAACAGAAAAATATCTATCTTAAATGAGCTACATCAATAGTATCACATTCCTAATTTTTACCTACTCCATATTGGTGATGGGTAAACTCCTTTCTCTGCTAACTCTTTAAGTTGGTTAACCACCATGGGCCTATCGCCGGGATAGGTAACGCCAAACCATTCCGCCATGGTTTCTAAAACCTTACAGCGAGCAATACCCTCTTTAATGGCGCGATTTACAACAGTGGGGATGTAAAACTCGGACTTAACGTTTCCAATCTGGTTACTGAAAAAGTCGGTCATTAACTTCTCGGTGTAGCCAAAAAAGTCGGGTGTAAAACCCCAAAAGTTCATCGATACCGGAACGTTTTCATCAACTTTAACCAGATTTCCGTTCTCATCCTTGTACTTTACTTGTCCATCGATGCGCTCAATATGGGTGCGCTCAACCACATCGAGTAAGTAACCGTTTTCATCGGTTGAACATATTCCCCGCGATACCGCTCCTTGTTCCGAAAGGGTATTGCCAAGCTTATAACCAACCATAAAGTAACTTCCTTTTTCTAGGTTAGGTTTGGATAGCTCTTGGGCCAACACCCTAAAAGTGTCGAAACCGTAAAAATCGTCGGCATTGATAACTGCAAAGGGTTCGTTAATTAAATGCCGTGAAACCCAAGCCGCATGAGCAGTTCCCCATGGCTTCTCGCGACCATCAGGCACCTTGAAGCCCTGTGGAAGCATATCGAGTTCCTGAAATGCAATTTCGACTTTTACTTCGGAGTTGAAACGGTTACCAAAAACTTCCAGAAAATCCTTCTCAATGCTTTTGCGAATAACAAAAACAACTTTCCCAAAACCAGCACGAATGGCATCGTAAACCGAGTAGTCGATAATGGTTTCGCCATTGGGGCCTAATGCATCAACCTGCTTTAAACCACCATAACGGCTGCCCATACCGGCAGCCAAAATAATAAGTGTAGGTTTCATATCTTTAGATACTTAGTTAAAATTATTCTAAAATCAATTTTTTGCCGTATTATTAACAACTGATTGGATCAATATCAAAAGGCACTTATTTGCTTTCAGCAAATTCTTATGGAGTTGTATTACCATTTCGGCAAAGTTATTCAATGGTTATAAAAACAAAAACTTAATTGACCATGAATAGGTTTATCTTTTTAGTTGTACTTCTTTATGTTTTGATAGTAAGCACATACGCTCAGAACAAAACAAAAAGTCAGCTGGAAGCCGATTTTGAAAAATATAAGAAGGAACGCGAGCAGGATTTTCAGAATTTCAAGCAAAAGCGCGAAGCTGAACTAAAAAAAATGGGACAGGAGTACCTGGACTACTACAATGAAATGACTGGGCTAAAGAAGCATTATGTTGAGAAAAAAGAACCCGAAAAGGCTCAAGTTGTTCAGGATATTATTGACTACGAAAACACCATAGCCAAAAGTTTGGGGTACAAAATTCCCGAAAGGGCAAAGGATAAAGTGGTTACCAAGCCAGAAGTTTATAAAAAAGAAGATTTTAATCAAGAAACCGAGAAAGCAAACGTTGACGGTAAAGCACCTGAAATGCCCACATCAACATTTAAACCTGAAGCTGGCACTCGCGATGGCATACCTGTACTAATACCCATGCTCAAAAGATTGGCTAAAATTACCTCGCCTTTTGGTGTAAGAATTCACCCAACCCTGGGCCACCCAATTAAACACAACGGTGTTGATTTTGGCACGGGACGTGGCGCTGAGGTTTTTGCCTCATCGAGCGGAAAGGTTGTTATGGCTCAGTATAACAGGTCGTACGGAAACTTCATCATTATTGAGCATACTAACGGAACCAGTTCGGTTTATGCCCATCTTGATAAAATAACAGTGTTCAAGGGTAAAACTGTAAAAAAAGGCGAAATTATTGGATATACTGGCAGCACTGGACGAAGCACAGGACCTCACCTTCATTACGAAGTGCGCATAAAGGGTATCCCTGTTAATCCCAAGGGATATTTGGCTGAAACCAAATAGAATTCATCTTTAGGTTAAAGAATGCTCAATGCCTTAAACAATTTAAAATTAGGGTAACACCAACTAATTTCCCTATTTTTGCAAAAAATTTGCAAATGCTAAAACGTGAGGAAATTGAGATTATGGCTCCGGCAGGCAATTTTGAGTCGCTCATGGCAGCCATCCAGGGAGGAGCAAATTCGGTTTACTTTGGTGTTGGGAACCTTAACATGCGGGCTAAATCGTCAATTAATTTTACTGTGGACGATTTGCCAGAGGTGGTTAGTATTTGCAAAATGCACTATGTAAAAACCTATCTTACCGTAAATACCGTAATTTACGATGCCGATATTCCCCACATGCGGGAAATTATCGATACTGCTGCAAACGCTGGGGTAAGTGCAGTTATTGTTTCCGACCAGGCAGCCATGCTTTATGCTCGTCAGAAAGGAATAGAAGTTCATATTTCAACCCAACTGAACATTAGCAATTCCGAGGCTCTTCGTTTCTACGCGCAATGGGCCGATGTTGTAGTGCTTGCCCGTGAACTTAATCTCGAACAGGTTAAAACCATATATCAAAACATTCACACCCACAACATCACCGGACCAAACGGTAAGCCCATCAAAATTGAACTTTTTGCACACGGGGCGCTCTGCATGGCCATATCGGGTAAGTGCTACCTAAGCCTACACGAGGCTAATTCATCGGCCAACAGGGGGGCTTGCCTTCAAATTTGTCGCCGTTCATACACGGTTACCGATAACGAAACGGGTGCACAGCTGGAGATTGACAATGAGTATATTATGTCGCCCAAGGATTTGTGCACCATTAACTTTCTGGATAAAATCCTTGATGCGGGCGTTAGAGTTCTAAAAATTGAAGGCCGTGCCCGTGGTCCTGAATATGTGAAAACTGTAACCCAATGCTATAACGAAGCGGTTACATCGGTTTGCAATGGTACCTATACGCCCGAAAAGGTTGATAACTGGATGCAGCGCCTTTCCACAGTTTTCAATCGTGGCTTTTGGGATGGTTACTACCTCGGTCGCCGACTGGGGGAATGGAGCAAAGCTTACGGCAACATAGCCACCGAGCGCAAACAGTATGTAGGAAAAATAACCAACTACTTCTCCAGGCTGGGCGTAGCCGAAATAACCATTGAGGCTTCGGAACTGTACCTTAACGACAAAATTCTAATTATAGGCCCTACAACCGGTGTTATTGAGTACGAGGTAAAAGAGCTTCAGGTTGATGAAAAGCCTGCCGAGTTTTCGCCCAAAGGAATTAAATGCTCTATTCCTGTTCCCGAAAAGGTTCGAAGATCCGACAAACTTTATCGCATTGTAAAAATGCATTCCGAACCGTAAAATAATTGTAAATTAGATGTTTAATTTTAAAGCAGATTGATATGAGTTTCAGCCAACTTTGCAACAAAATTTTTTGGGATTGCACATTGCACTATCATTCCATGGATAATGTTGATGCCCAGCCAACTATCACTTATCAACCGGGTACCATTGAATTCTCGCTTTTTACCAAGAACTGGATTGATGCCGTTCAGTGGCATCTCGAGGATATTATCCGCGATCCCCAAATAGATCCCGTTGAAGCACTTAAAATAAAGCGCCGTATCGATAAGTCGAACCAGGATCGAACCGATTTGGTTGAAATGATTGATAGCTACTTTCTGGAAAAGTATAAGGACATCAAACCTCAACCCAACGCCACAATAAACACTGAGAGTCCGGCATGGGCAATTGATCGCCTCTCCATTCTTGCCCTAAAAATTTACCACATGGAACAAGAGGTTAAACGAACCGATGTTTCAAAGGAACATATCGACAACTGCCAAAAGAAACTAAACATCCTGCTTGAGCAACGGGTCGATTTGTCAACCGCCATCGATCAGCTACTCGACGATATTGAGCACGGGCGCAAGTACATGAAGGTTTACAAGCAAATGAAAATGTACAACGACCCATCGCTTAATCCTGTACTATATGGAGCAAAACAGCAAAAGAGTTAAAGGTTATCCCCAAAAACTACTCGTGGTTAGGCTCAGCGCCATAGGCGATGTGGCCATGACCGTGCCTGCAATATGGTCGTTGGTTAAAAACCACCCCGATGTGCAGGTTACCTTTGTATCGCAAGGTTTTGCCCGCGATATTATAAATCAAATACCAGGGGTTCTTTTTGTTGAGGCAAATACTAAAAACCGACACAAAGGCTTGCTGGGCATTTGGCAATTGTTCGCTGATCTCCGAAAAATTGACAGGTACGATGCTTTAGCCGACCTACACAACGTTATCCGAAGCAAAGTTCTCCGAAATTTATTTTTAATCGCGGGGCTAAAAAAAATCACCGTTATCAACAAAGGACGAAGCGAAAAACGTAAACTGGTAAGGCTTAAAAACAAAAGGCTTGTTCCTCTTAAAACCACCCCAGAGCGTTACATGGATGCTCTCCGAAAGCTTGGATATACAATAAACGATGAGTTTGATTACCTTTTTCAGGAGGCTCGCTTACCTGAAAATATTACAATTCATTTAGGGTATAAAGATAAACGCTGGATTGGTATAGCTCCTTTTGCCAAGCATAAAGGGAAAATTTACCCGCTCGATAAAATGGAGCGCGTTGTTGAAATACTTTCCGCATCAAAAACCAATAAAATTATTCTAATTGGCGGTGGGGGAAAAGAACAAGAAATACTTGAGGGCTGGGAGAAAAAATACCCAAACACCATTTCCATTGCACGCAAGTACAGCATTTTAAATGAGCTTAAGATAATTTCGAATCTCGATGTAATGGTTTGCATGGATTCGGCCAATATGCATTTTGCATCGCTGGTAAATACACCGGTTGTTAGTATTTGGGGGGCTACCCATCCCCATGCTGGCTTTTACGGATGGAAGCAAAATCCCACGAGCGCCGTACAGGTTGACCTTTACTGCAGGCCGTGCTCCATTTATGGAAATAATCCCTGTTTCCGGAAGGATTACGCGTGCTTAAACCGTATTGAGCCGGAGGTGGTGGTGAATAAAATCAACACGGTAATTGACCGTTTCAACAAAATTTAAAATTATAAAATACATGACCTACGTAACCAAAGAAAAACTATTCAGCAAGGAGTGGTTTAAGGCATACGCCTTAATACTGGTTGGTTCATTCATTCTTGCAGCAGGCTTTGTACTATTCATCGATCCTCACAGAATAGCCCCTGGAGGTGTTTATGGTATTGGCATTATAGTCCATTACCTTACAAAAGGAATGTTCTCTTGGGCTCCCGAAGGTTTCCCAATTGGTACCGTTGGTTTGCTGCTAAATATTCCGCTTACTATTATTGGCATAAGGGTTTTAGGCCCAATGTTTGGAATTAAAACAGTAGTTGGTTTTGTACTTTCATCTGTTTTTATTGATACTTTACACCTTTGGCTTGGTTACGACCCGCTTGTTGACGATATGTTGCTTTCCTCAATTTTTGGTGGAGTTCTCGTTGGCTTTGGTTTGGGTTTAATATTTAAGTCCAAGGCAACCTCGGGCGGTTCCGATATCATAGCAATGGTAATTGCCAAATATACTCGCCTTCCCTTAGGCCAACTAATGATTTATGTTGATTCAACCATAGTTCTTTTGGCGCTGTTAGCTTTCCAAGATTGGAAAATTCCATTATACTCCTGGGTGGTAATATACGTAACCGGCAAGGTAATCGACATGACCATTCAAGGGGTTAGCTACGATAAAGCACTTTTTATCATCACCGATAGGCACGAAAAGGTTAAAAATAAGATTATTCACGATATTGAACGCGGAGGAACCATCATTAATGTTCAGGGTATGTACACTGGGCACGATAAGAAAATGATTTTCACAAACGTATCGCGCCGCGAGGTTCATATGCTAAAGGATTACATCCAGCAAATTGACCCGAATGCTTTTATTACAGTTATTGATGCAAATGAAATTCTAGGAAATGGTTTTAAACCGCTAAACGAGAGTATGTAGCATTTTGCAAATGGAAAAGGGATTGGTATTAAAGAGTACCGGAAGCCATTATAGGGTACGATTGGAGGATGGCAGAGTAATTGAATGCGTGCCACGCGGTAAGCTCAGGCTTAACGAGATAAAAACAACCAATCCTATTACCGTTGGCGACTGGGTAAGCGTTGAACTCAACCCTAGCGGGGTTGGTTTAATAACTGCCATCCAAGAGCGAAAAAATTACATTATTCGCAAGGCCACAAACCTATCGCGTGAGGCCCATATCATTGCGGCTAATATTGATCAGGCTTTGCTGGTGGTTACAATTACACAACCCGAAACCCAGCTAGCATTTATTGATCGATACCTGGTTACTGCAGAGGCTTACCGCATTCCTGCTGTTATTGTTTTCAATAAAATCGATCTGGTAGATTCAACCTTTCAACCCATGCTTGACAACTATATTTCAATATATGAGCCCATTGGTTATAAGTGCCTAAAGGTCTCAGCAAAAACAGGCCAAAATCTCGATTTACTTAAACAAATACTTCAAGGAAGAGTTAGTTTACTATCCGGAAATTCAGGTGCAGGAAAATCTACATTAATTAACTACATTGAACCAAGTTTGCATCTTAAAATCTCTGAAATTTCAAATGCTCACCTTAAAGGTAGACATACAACAACCTTTAGCGAAATTTTTGAGCTAAGCTTTGGGGGATTTATTATTGATACACCAGGAATTAAGAGTTTTGGCTTAGTGGACATTGAAAAGGATGAGCTTTATCATTTTTTCCCCGAAATATTCAAACTATCCGACAAATGCAAGTACTACAATTGCACACATATACATGAGCCCGGCTGTGCTGTAATTGAGGCTGTTGACAAGGGCGAAATTGCTCCATCGCGCTACTTGAGCTACTTGAGCATTTACGACGATGAAAACAAAAAATATCGACCCAAATTAAAGTAATAAACCATTTTTGAAACGTTTACAAATTTAAATTCAATTGCTTATGAAATCGCACGAAATTTACTATAAAATTATTGGAGAGTCCATTCAGCTGGTTGAAATTGAACTTGACCCTCATGAAACTGTAATAGCGGAAGCAGGTGCAATGGTTTACATGGAACGTGGAATTGATTTTGAAACAAAACTTGGCGACGGCTCAAATCCCAGCTCAGGATTTTTTGGGGAAACTGCTTTCTGCTGGCGCACGGGCCATAACCGGTGAGTCAATTTTCATGACCCACTTCACCAATCATGGCATTGGCAAACAGAAAGTTACTTTTTCTGCACTCTACCCTGGCACGGTTGTCCCAATTGATTTGTCAAAGGTGGGGGGAAATCTTATTGTTCAAAAGGACGGGTTCTTGTGTGCAGCTCTAGGTACAAGTATTTCACTCCATTTTAACCGAAAACTAGGAGCCGGCCTGGTTGGTGGCGAAGGATTTATACTTCTGCGTCTAAGCGGCGATGGTTTTGCCTTTGTACATGCCAGTGGCACTGTGATTGAAAAGCAGCTCAACAATGAGACCTCACGTATCGATACCGGTTGCATTGTTGCCTTTGAGCCTACAATTGACTTCGATGTTCAAACAAGCGGAAATCTTAAAAGCATGCTCTTTGGCGGCAAAGGATTGTTTCTTGCCACCCTCTCCGGTTCCGGTAGGGTTTGGCTTCAGTCCATACCTATCAAGAAGCTGGTTCAGGCTCTTGCTCCCTACGGCAAAAACAGAGGAAAAGAAAACAGTTCAATACTTGGTAATCTTTTAGAAGATTAAAAAATGACTTTAACCATTAGTATCGAGAAATTTATTGAACTATCAGATATATACCCTGTTATTGATGTGCGCTCACCTTCGGAATATGCTCGAGGGCATATTCCGGGTGCTTTTAATATTCCCCTTTTTTCCGACGAGGAACGTGCCGCCGTAGGAACTAAATATGTAAAGGAAGGGCGGCAACAAGCTGTTAGGCTGGGGCTTGAGCTAGTTGCTCCTAAGCTCAACTGGTTTGTTGACGCATTAAACTCAACGGTCAACCAAAAAAACATACTGGTATATTGCTGGCGGGGGGGTATGCGTAGCGCCAGCATGAGCTGGCTATTTGGTTTAGCTGGTTTTAAACCTTTAACGCTGGAAGGAGGCTACAAGTCGTTCAGGCGATACGCTCAGGCTACTTTCGACAGGAAATACAAATTTATTGTTCTGGGCGGAATGACCGGTTGCGGCAAAACCGAACTTATTAAAAAACTTAAGGCAAACAGTGAGCAGGTTGTGGATTTGGAAGGGCTTGCCAACCATAAAGGGTCTGCCTTCGGCTGGATAAACCAACCCAAGCAACCCACCACAGAACACTTTGAAAACCTATTGTTTAATGAATTACGAAAGTTAAACCCATCACAGCCAATTTGGATTGAGGATGAAAGTAAAAGTATTGGTTCAATATTTTTACCGCAATCAATATACATCCAAATAATTAACAGTCCAACAATTATTATTGAAACTGAATTGAACCACAGGATTGAAAGGTTGATAAACGATTATACTGTATGCGACAAACAGGACTTAATAAATTCAGTTCATCGAATACAAAAGCAACTGGGATTGGAAAAGGCTAAGCGTTGCATTGATTACATTGAGTCAGGAAACCTTCGCGATGCTATTGGCATTGCATTGGAATACTACGATAAAACCTATAGTTACGGAATTGCGCAAAAGAAAATACCACCAAAGTTTTTAACCTTTGATGGTACCGCTAACGATATGATAAGTAAATTAAAGTCGGTTAGTAAAAGCATTATCCACCCAGCGTTCCTGGATTAATGCAAAGTACTGGAATTTTGGCTTTGTTAGCAATTACGTATTGTTCTTGAGCCCCAAATACGAAATCGGTTAGGTCGATATTTGGAGTTGTCATTACAATTATCAGTTCGGCCTCAATATCGACTGCCAGGTTAACAATTTCCTCCTGAAAGCTTTTGCCTTTTGCGGCATTATGGATTTCCCAGTACAAACTGTTCGACTCTATATGCATTTTGGCAAAAGATAGGTTGTTGTTTATTTTTTTCTGAATGCCCGAATCGAAAGCATTTGGCACAATCACATGAATCTTGGAATCAAAGAGCTTTGCAAAACGAATTCCCCACTGAATTTTCTCTTTATCCTCATCCCGAAACTCAACAGGCATGACAATGTGTGAAAAACCCTTATCCATATCGGGTTCATCCTGAACAACCAGGAATGGTACTTCGGAGCCGGCAATAACCTTTAGCGCCCAACTTCCTGTTAACTTTTGCACCCCTTTGATTCCGTGAGTACCCATGATTACCATTTCAGCATTTATTTCACTGGCAAACTCGCTAATAGTATCAAAAATATTGCCCTCTAGTATGTGAGTTTTAACCTCAACGCCATACTCATTTACTATTCTTTGCTGATCGCCCTTAAGCTTTTGGCTTGCATCATCTTCGCTAAACTTACTTTTACTGAATAAGCCGCCGGTTTGAATAACATGAACAAGGTTGATTTCAATGGGTTCCTTAGCAAGCTTCATCAGCTTAATGGCATGCTTTAATGCATTTTCAGCAACTGGGGTAAAGTCCCAAGGAATTAGGTATTTACTAATTTTTTCGGCCATAGGTTTTATATTTTAGTTCCAAATTGGGTAGTTAAATTTAATAAATATTAATTTGAAATCAATCATTTAAACCAATTATCAATTTTTTCGGCCAATTAACTTTGTTAATATTTGATTAAGCACATCTTTTCTGGTTTCGCTCGCTTTTAATTGATTAATGGCTTGTGTGGCTTTATCAAAGTATGTATCGATAATGCTTACCATTTCCTTCTGCACTTCCGATTTATTGTAGAAATCCATTACCTTGCTAATTTTTACTTCGTCAGGCAGGGAATTGCTATTGTATAGCTCAATAAACTGGTTTCGTTCAGTCCCATTTAGCTTTTCGGCAGTAATAATGGTTAGCATGGTTTTTTTGGCAGCAACAATGTCGCCACCAATGCGCTTACCAAAAGTACTTGAATCGCCATAACAGTCGAGCAGGTCATCCTGAAGTTGAAAGGCTAGCCCCATTGACCTGCCAAACTCGCCAATGAGTTCAACATCATCCTTGCCAGCACCTCCAATTACTGCACCAATCTGCAAAGCTCCTTTAAGTAGTATTGATGTTTTTAGCTCTATCATTTTAAGATGCTCATTGCGAGAGACCATGTTTTTTGACTCAAAATCCATATCCATTTGTTGACCCTCGCATATACCCATGGCAAAAGAGTTAAAAATTTCAACTACCTCGGGCAGTATTGTTCTATCAACTTTTACAAGTAAATTATAGGCAAGTACGGTCATAGCGTCGCCAGAAAGAATAGCAATATTGGGATTCCATTTTTTATGAATAGTAACCGTACCTCTACGCATATCAGCGTTATCCATAATATCGTCGTGAACCAAAGTAAAATTATGGAAAACCTCAACAGCTAGGGCAGCGGGTAAGGCTCTATCAATATCGTCGGAATAAAGGTTACATGCAGCCAGAACCAGTGCAGGGCGGATTCGCTTGCCCCCCATACCCATTATGTATACAATTGGCTCATAAAGGTTTCTTGGCTCTCCATTTAAATCAAGTTGCTTAATTGCTGAGTCAACTTTCTGGTTAATTGATTCTAGTGTATACATTCTGATTAATTTTTTAACTCTTCTTCGTCGAAACCGCTACTCATTTCCATAACAAGTTCTTCCTCCTCGGGTTTCAATGGGATTGGTTTATCAAATTGACGTAAAACCGAAGGAAGAACAAACAGGTTTGTTATAACGGCATACAACAGGGTTATAGCAACTAAAAGCCCAAGCGCTTTGGTTCCTCCAAATCGTGATGCAATAAATACGCTAAATCCAAAAAATAACACTATTGAGGTATAAATCATACTAATACCGGTTTCACGAATTGCGTGAAATATTGACTCTTTGATATTGAACCTGGTTAAATATAATTCCTGACGATACTTGGTAAGAAAATGGATTGAGTTGTCAACCGCAATACCTAAAGCAATGCTAAAAACAATCACGGTACTTGGTTTTAAATTTATCCCAAGAAAGCCCATGGTGGCAGCAGTGAGTATAAGGGGAATAAGGTTAATGCCAAGGGCAAATAGAACCATTCTAAATTTACGGAATAGCCATGCTATTGCCAGGGCAATAAGTATTATGGCAAGAAAAAGGCTCGATGATAAGCTATGCACCAAATACTTAATTCCATAGGTAGTGATTACGCTGGCCCCAGCAATATGAACATTTGAATACTCATCTTCAAAAACCTGCTTAATATCAGTGTTTATGCTGTCAAACAAAATACTCATTTTTTCGGAACCAATGTCGGCCACGTTGTACATTATCCTTACATACTGACCAGTTGAGTCTGTCATTCGGGCATAAACATCGCTAGCGCCAATGCTTCGGGGAATATATGACATTATGAATGCGCGTTCAAAGGGGCCAGGTAGCCGGTATTGGCTCTCGTTACCATTATAGTAAGCTTGCCGGGCAAATTTTGCCATCTCGGCTATTGAGAAGGGTTTGGATAGTTCCGGATAATTGCTAAGCTTTTCCTGTAATCTGTTAATTTTTTGGTATACCGAATAGTTTTGGTAACCATTGGGTTTTCCGGTGTTGTAAACAATTTCTAAGGGCATCACACCGGTAAAATGGTTTTCAAAAAATTTCAAATCGCGCTGTACCGGGTGATTATGGGGAACATCATCAACCATGTAGCCATTAGCTTTCAACAGCGACGCCCCTGCTATTCCAATAATCAAAACAAACCCAGTAATAACAAAAACCCATTTGCGCTTATAATAGGTTGTTACCACTATACGAGAAACTGCTTGTTTAAAAGTATTCCGACTAAGGTGGCTTAAGTGTCGAGCTTTAGGAGTAGGGCTTATGCTAAAGAAGAAGGGTATAATAATTAAAGATATAAGAAAAATACCCAGCACGTTTAAAGAGGCAATCAATCCGAACTCACGTAAAATTTGTGTTTTAGTAAAAACAAATGTCACAAAACCCAGTGCAGTTGTTAAATTGGTTAAAAACGTAGCACTACCTATTCGGTAAATAACCCGGTAAAGGGCTTTGATTTTATTGCGATGATAAGCTATTTCATGATGATACTTGTTAATTAGGTAGATACAATTGGGAATTCCAATCACTATAAGCAATGGCGGCACAACTGCCGTTAGCAGTGTTAAATCGTACCCGAAAAGGGTAAGGGATCCTAACGACCATATTGCTGCAATCCCCACAACCACTAATGAGATAAATAGTACACGGAATGATCGGAAAAGTATTAAAAGAATAATTGCAGTGAACATTGCAGCAAGCCCAACAAAAAGAAACATTTCGTATTTAATCATTTCTGCTACCACAGCTCTTATGTAGGGTAAGCCCGAATAGCGTAGTATGTTTCCCGTTATAGATTCGTATTCTTGTGTTGCTTCCTTTACCTGATTTATTATTTTAATGCGGTCAACCCGGGTCATCTTTTCTCTGTTCAGGGTTATAAGCATTAAGTAAGTGTTGGTCGTAGCATTATAAATCAGCCCCTTGTAGAATGGTAGGTTTTTAACCTGATTACTAAGAGAATCCGTACTAATTGTATTTAAGTTATCCAGCAAATTTTTAGCTACAAACTTCCGGGCTACTGTATCTTTTTCGAGCGTTATAATATCGATAACAGAAAAAACGTTTTCTACACCATCTACTTGCTTGATTTTATTGGACAAATCCTCCCAGAGCAAAACTCTTTCGCGATTAAAAAAGGCTGAATCCGTTACCCCAATAACCATAATATTCTCACCCTTCCCAAAAAGTTTTGCCAATCGCTCATTTTGGATATATATGCTATCGGTTTTGGGAACTAGGGGAATGGGTTTATAGGATAACTGTACCTTGGTTGCCTTCCAGCCCATAAACAAAGTAAATGCCAGTAAAATAGAAATAAGGATAAATCGACTCTTGAGAATAAATCGCGCAAGTTTATGAAACATTACTTTACCATTAGGATTCAAGCAGCAATATTATAAATAATTTGAATATGTTGTTGCAGCAATAGCTAATCAATTCCTAAAATACTGCTTTTTGATTTATCCTGTTAAAAGTTACCTTTGCAAAAAATTGGTTGCGTTTTTTTATGCCTTAATACTTAAACCAAAATATTCCAATGAATTACGGACTTCTCGATCTTTTGAACTTAATTGGTTCGCTTGGGCTATTCCTTTACGGAATGAAAACGATGAGCGAATCGCTCCAAAAGGTAGCAGGTGATAGGATGCGAGCCATTTTGAGCTCTATGACTTCCAACAGGTTTATGGGAATCCTAACAGGCTTTCTTGTTACAACAGTAATTCAGTCATCATCGGCCACAACGGTAATGATGGTAAGTTTTGTAAATGCCGGTCTGCTATCGTTGGTTCAGTCAATTGGTGTTATAATGGGTGCCAATATTGGTACCACGGTCACAGCGTGGTTAATATCGTTACTAGGTTTTAAGTTTAGCATAATACATGTTGCAGTCCCGTTAATAGGTGTTGGCTTTCCCCTCCTGTTTTCGCGTAAGTTAAACCTCAAGTATTGGGGAGAATTTTTAATTGGCTTCTCGCTGCTATTTATTGGTTTGGAATTACTGAAAAATTCCGTTCCACGCGTAGACCAAAACTCCGAAATGTTTGCATTCCTTTCCAAATACACCGATATGGGCCATAGGTCGTTACTGCTCTTTCTGGGTGTTGGTTCGCTTTTAACCATTGTAATACAATCGTCGAGCGCAACCATGGCACTTACGCTGGTTATGTGCAACCAGGGGTGGATTTCATTTGATATTGCAGCAGCAATGGTGCTAGGTGAGAACATTGGGACAACCATTACAGCAAATATTGCTGCAATTATTGGAAATGTATCGGCCAAGCGCACTGCTAGGGCGCACTTCTTTTTTAACATTATTGGAGTAATTTGGATGCTAGGAGTTTTTTTTCCTTTTACTCATATTATTGCCAATGTTGTAGTTACCATAACAGGTAAATCGCCGTTCACCGATACCGCTGAGATCCCCTTAGCCCTTAACATTTTCCACTCATCATTTAATCTTATAAATACCTTCGTACTAGTATGGTTTACACCATTACTTGTTAAACTGGTAACCTGGTTAACGCCTTCGAAAAAAGACGATGACGAAGAGTTTAGGTTGGTTCATATCAACACCGGTTTAATGACTACAGCCGAACTATCATTGGTTCAGTCTCATAAAGAGGTGATAACTTTTGCCAAGCGTACTCATCGCATGTTTGGATTTGTTCGTCAACTTTTTAATGAAACCAACAATAAGGAGTTCGACAATATCTATCAGCGAATCGAAAAGTACGAATTCATAAGCGATAGGGTTGAAATTGAAATTGCTACTTACCTCAATAAGGTTTCAACTTACGAGCTAAGGAATGATAGTTCACGCAAGCTGCAAGCCCTATTCAGAATAATTAGCGAGATAGAGTCGGTTGCCGATAGCAACTTTTCTTTAGCTCGAACCCTAAAACGCAAGCGTGAGCAAAAGGTATGGTTTAACCAGGAAATGCGTGATAATTTGAACAAGCTGTTCGATTTGCTCGACGAGGCATATAGCATCATGAAGGAGAATCTTGAAATTAGCCAGCGTAGCGTTTCCATTAACTTGGGACCCGTGTACGATGTTGAAAGCAAGATTAACGAGTTCCGAATTTTCCTTAAAGAGAATCATATCAGAAGCATTGAAGCCAATAAGTACAAGTACCAGGCCGGTATTATTTATAGCGATTTGTTTAACGAAGCCGAAAAAATGGGCGATTACATAATAAATGTTTCAGAAGCAATAGCTGAAATTGAAAAACCAGTAAAGCATAAATCCTACCCTACCGGCAAATAGAATTTCATGCCTTAAAAAGCGCACTGTTGCCCGCTTTTTTTTACTTACTGCTCAACGCATTTGCACCCGAAACAATTTCAAGTATCTCCTTAGTGATTGCCGCTTGGCGTGCTTTATTGTATTCAAGGAGCAACTGATTGTGTAAGGCTACGGCATTTTCTGTTGCTTGATGCATGGCTGTCATACGGGCGCCGTGTTCAGCTGCTACACTTTCAAGAATTGCCGAGTGAATCTTGTTTAAAAGATAATAAGGTAAAATACGCTCAACCAACACTTGCGGATCGGGTTCAATTATGGGTTTAACTGTATTTGTCTTGTTTGTCGTCCTTGAGATATTTATTGGAAGTAACTGTTCAGCAACCTGTTGCTGCGATGCTGCGCTTTTAAATATATTGTAAATTAGAAAGATTTTATCGGCTGAACCATTCTTAAACTCATTTACAAGGATATTAAAAATATCTCTTGTATTTTCAATATTAGGTTTATCGAGCAGTTTATGGTTCAGCTCAATTACATTTAAACCCCTTCTGCTGAGAGCATCATATCCCTTTTTACCTAAAGTATAGAATGATATCTTGGCGCTTGGGTAACTGGTAGATAAGAATTTATACTGTTCAATTGAATACTTTATTATGTTTGAGTTGAATGCTCCACACATGCTATTGTTGGAGGTTATAACAATTAAAACAAAATTATTAACTTGTTGTCTTTCTTTCACATAATCGCTACTTAATAAACCAATAAATTCTATCGACGACTGTAATATTTTGTTTATTTGGTAGTTAAAAGGTCTAAATCGTAAAACATTGGTTTGCGCTTTTTTGAATTTGGCTGCCGAAACCATTTTCATGGCACTAGTAATCTTCTTGGTCGAAGCTACCGATGCTATTCTAGTTCGTATTTCTTTCAAATTGGCCATCCCAAAAGTTTATTCATATTCCTTGTAGTTTTTTGCCACCTCTTGGGCAAGGTTTGTTAAAGTGTCGGCAATTTGGTCGTTAAAATCGCCTTTTGCAATTTGTTCCAATTCCGATTTCAGCAAAAGCTGGCAACGTTCCAGGAAATCCCTTTCAAAATCACTAACTTTATTCAGTGGAATATTTTTAAGAAGTCCTTTTGTTCCACAGAAAATAATTGCAACCTGAAGTTCAACCGGTAATGGCTGGTATTGTCCCTGTTTAAGTATCTCAACATTTTTGGCTCCTTTTTCCAAAACGGCCAGTGTAGCTGCATCTAAATCAGCACCAAACTTGGCAAAGGCTTCTAGTTCGCGATACTGAGCCTGATCCAACTTTAGGGTACCTGCAACCTTACGCATCGATTTTATCTGAGCTTTTCCCCCAACTCGCGAAACCGATATACCCACATTGATGGCTGGTCTAATACCGTTGTTGAACAGGTTCGATTCAAGGAATATTTGTCCATCGGTAATAGATATTACGTTGGTAGGGATATACGCCGACACATCACCTGCTTGGGTTTCAATAATAGGCAAGGCGGTTAGCGAACCTCCCCCCTTAACCAAAGGTTTAAGGGGCGATGGCAAATCATTCATTCTGGAGGCTATCTCGTCGGAATCAATAATTTTTGCAGCTCTTTCAAGCAAGCGTGAGTGCAAGTAGAATACGTCGCCCGGATATGCCTCTCGCCCTGGAGGGCGGCGTAGTAGCAACGATACCTCTCGATACGATACTGCCTGCTTCGATAAATCGTCGTATACCACTAAGGCATGGCGCCCGGTATCTCTAAAATACTCACCTATGGTAGCACCGGCAAATGGTGCATAAAACTGCATGGCAGCAGGGTCGGAAGCTGTAGCAACAACAATGGTTGTATAATCCATTGCGCCGTTGTCCTCAAGCATTTTAGCAATGCTTGCTACTGTTGACCCCTTTTGTCCAACAGCAACATATATGCAGTAAACCGGATTGCCCTTTAAGTAATTGTTTCTTTGGTTGATAATGGTATCTAGGGCAATTGCTGTTTTCCCTGTTTGGCGGTCGCCAATAATAAGCTCTCGCTGTCCTCTTCCTATGGGAATCATAGAGTCAATTGCTTTGATGCCGGTTTGAAGTGGTTCTGACACAGGTTGTCGGTAAATAACACCTGGAGCTTTGCGTTCAAGAGGCAGCACAATAGTTTTTCCGGTAATCGGGCCCTTCCCATCAATTGGTTCACCAAGTGTATTAACAACTCGGCCTAGAAGTCCATTACCTACAGGAATGGAGGCTATCTCGCCTAACTGCTTAACCCTATCGCCCTCCTTTACCATTTCGGTAGGGCCTAAAAGAACTATACCAACATTGTCCTCTTCAAGGTTAAGGGCAACCCCTTTTACACCTGATTCAAACTCAACTAACTCGTTCGACTTTACTTTGTTTAGCCCAAAAACCCGAGCTATACCATCGCTGACCTGTAAAACAAATCCAGTCTCTTCAAATCTTGCCTTGGTTTGAATACCTGCAAGTTCATCCTTAATTAGTTGAGCTATTTCGGTAGGTCTTATTTCTGCCATTGCTCACCTGTTATCAAATTTTTTCTCAAGCAATTTTTTCTTTACGGAGCTAAGCTGCCCCTTAACACTCGAATCGAAAACCTTACCATTTACTATTAATATATACCCTGCAATTAACTCAGGTTTGACCTTAATATCTATTTCACAAGCCGAATTTAAAGTCTTTGCCACTTTTGCCTTAATTTTCTCTAGGGCTGAAGGTGGTAGCTCTTCGGCCACCAACAACTCCACGTCAAGAATATTTTTGCTATGAAGGTAAATACGACGAAAAATCAAAAAAGCATTAAGTAAAATATTGGCTCTATTCCTTTTAATAATCAAACCAATAAATTGTTTCAATGTTTTGGGTAGAGTACTTCCGGAAACGCGTTCGATCAAGCCAATTTTTTCGTCAGCAGAAAGGGTAATATCCTCTAGCAATTCGATCGGTTTCGATTCCTTTAAAAGGGTTTTACGTAAATGGTATATAAAGGGATAAATGCTTTCAAGTTCGTTTTTTTCCTGACAGAACTCAAAAAGCCCTTTAGCGTAACGCGATGCTATTGATCCGGAATTCATTTTTAGTTTCTAGGTAATTCGTCGAGCAAACGTTCAATGTACTCCTGTTGTTTTTCTATATCCTCAAGCTGTGCACGTAAAACTTTTTCAGTTAGGCTTATGGTTAACTCTGCAACAGTGGTATAAAGTTCCTTTTTTGCAGCCTCTTTTTCCAAAAGAATTTGCTCACGGGCCTTGTCCAGCATCTTTTGAGTTTCAACACGTGCGTGCTCTTTGGCTTCGGCCAACAGTTTTTCCCGCAAAATTTTAGTTTCAGCTATTTCGTGTTCACGTTCTTGTCGAGCCTTTTCTGCAATTTGCTTACTCTCCTCCTGCAACCTTGCAATTTCAGCACGGGCTTGTTCTGCAAGCCGCATTGAACGCGCTATGCTTTCCTCCCTGTTTTTAAGGGCTTGCAGTATGGGTTTCCATGCAAACTTTTTAAGAATAAAAAGCAGCACCCCAAACGATAGCAGAGCCCAAAACAACAGGCCGTAGTCGGGTGTAACAAGACCCATAAACTAAATTTTTAAACAAATAATACTATAATAAGTATGATGAGGGCAAAAAATGCAACCCCTTCAATAAGCGCAGCCGAAACAATCATATTGGTTCGGATATCGCCTGAGGCTTCGGGCTGCCGGGCAATAGACTTTAGGGCGGTAGTACCTATACGGCCAATGTTAAGTCCTGCAGCCAAAACAATAATCGAAGCACCTAATGCAATACCTAATTTTGCAATTGCTGCTCCGTCGATTAATTGAAGTACAATGAGTAATGTATTCATATTTCAATTATTTAAATTGTTAATGATGTTCTTCTGTAGCCATTCCTATATATTGTGCTGTTAGCAAAGTAAAAACGTATGCCTGGATAAGGGCAACCAGCAGTTCAAGTAATGACATGAATACAAGGAAAACCAGAGAAATGGGTGCAACTGCAAATCCTAAACACGCTTTCATTGACGAAAATATGAAAATCAAACTAAGCAGAACCGTGGCCACCATGTGCCCGGCAAGAATGTTGGCAAACAAACGGACCATTAATACAAATGGCTTGATGAATATTCCAATAAATTCTACAAGTGGCATGATGGGTATGGGTAATTTCAGAAATACCGGTATACCAGGAGGGCTAACAATGTGTTTCCAGTACGCTTTGTTGGCATTCCGGTTTATTGTGAAAAATGCAAAAAGGGCAAGAGCCATGGTTACCGAAATATTGCCGGTTACATTGGCTCCACCTGGAAATATTGGAATTAGGCCTAATAGGTTGGAGAACCAAATGAAAAAGAATAGAGTTAAAAGGTAAGGCATAAAGTGAATGTACCGTTTATTGCCTATGGAAGGTATAGCAATTTCGTCTCTAATAAAAATGATGAAAGGTTCAAAAACATTTTGTAATCCTTTAGGAGGTGAACTAGGGTCGCTTTTATACCTTTTGGCAATGCCAATAAAAATTAATGCAAGAAGTATGGATGTAATTATTATGGAAAAAGCATTTTTGGTAATGGAAAAGTTGTAGGGTAAGGGATTGGTTTCATCGAGTACACCCTTTTCATTTAACTGCACTATCCTTCCCTTAAATTTTCCTTCAGTTTCTATTTTAAAACCTCTATAAACTCCATGTTCATGATGAAACTTGTTGGAGAGAAATACATGCAAACCTGTTTTTTTGCTGTAAAGTATTACGGGAAGCGAGATGCTAATGTGATGGTGATTAAAGGTTAGTATATGCCATTCATACGAATCGCTTACGTGATCAAAAATGAACTCGGCAGTATTAAATCCTTGGGAATCGCTTTTATGCATTTCGTTAGCTTGCGCACAATTTATGCTTGCGACATAAATGAACAACAAAATTGATACCGATAGGTTAATTCTTTGCTTCACTCGTATTCCTATATTTAACTATGAAATATGTGAAATGTAAAAGTAAAACCAGATACGATATCAAATATACGCTAACAAACAGAATTTTGTGACCAAAACCAGCAAAAAAAATCAAGATAACTGCTACAAGATTTACTAAAATATTGATTGACTTAATGATAAAATACTTACTTACATACTTAATTCTTGGGAAAACTGATTTTGATGAAATTAAGGCGAAGGCTATAAAACTCAAAGAAGCAGGAACTAAAGGAGTTATCCTTACTAATGTTTCACTGGTGGTAAACCATAGAACCAACAGTAAGGATAACACTATAACTAATTGAGTAAAAGAAAATCTTAATATAACACTCATTTTATTAATTCTTGCCCTAAAGTAACTTCTTTATTTTCCATGCCTAGCATATTGCAGTAACCCGTAAACTTGCAGCCGGGTTCTATGGCTAACTTACCAACTGTAACATCACCATTAATCCTAGCCGTAGACTTAAAGGATAGTAATTCTTCAACTGTAATTTTTCCTTCAACAACTCCTGAAATGTCAGAATTTTTGCACACCAATTCACCCTTGATCCTACCGGTCTCTCCAATGACAACCTTTCCCTTTACGTTAAGGTTTCCTATTAGTGTGCCATCAATTCGCAAATCGCCGCTACTTTTGATATCACCATTAATTTCAGTACCTAAACCAACTAGGTTGATGTTGTTAGCATTAAATTCGGGTTCGTTTATCTTTGCCATAGGTTAAAAGATTAATGTTTAGAATCACAAATATATAAATTCCGTTCAAAGTTTTTTCTTATCGCTATTGTCAAAAATTTCAGTATCCCAATATTCCGGAATATCATCATTATCCTCAGGCGTTTCGTTCATCCAACTCCAGGTTTGTGGAGGAGGGCCTTGCTTTCGGTAAATCAATGCAAGTATTGCACCGGTTACTCCTCCAAAAAGATGATACTCCCACGAAATTTGTGGAAATATTGGCAATACCCCCCAAATCAATCCACCATAAAGAAAAATAACCAATAGGGAAATGGCCATCAGGTTTATGTTCTTGCGAATGACTCCACTAAAAAAGATAAACGATGCTATAGCATATATAAGACCACTGCAACCAATGTGGTAACTAGTACGTGCAGCTATCCAAACCATCATTCCGCTTAATAACCAGCTCATCAAAAGAATTTTATACCACAGATCTCTATAAAAATAAACTAAACCTGTAATTAATATAAAAATAGTTATTGTGTTGTTTAGTAGATGATTAAAATCTGAATGTATAAGTGGTGCTGTAAATATTCCCAATAAACCGCTAAAACTTCGAGGTAAAAGGCCATGCTGAAAAAAAGGCTCCCCTTCTATTATCTCGATGAGTTTTACCAGCCATATAAACATGGAGAATAGCGTTGCTACCTCAATGCTTATCTTTAACCTCTTTACTTCTATATCAATTGACGAGTTATTCATTCCTGCAATTATCTATAAACTAACGTTTAATTAGTGGGGTCGGAAAGGGTTTGATAAAAGCCATCGATATATTCAAGTTTATTATCCTTATGTCGCTTTGTTAAAAGTGTATCTGCATAAATCACCTGATATATTTGCTCTTTTTTTGTTTAGAAAATGGTTTATTGTGATTTGCAACTCGAACAACTCACGGCAATTGTCCCTATAGTAACGCTCCCTAGCATCTTTTATTGCAATTATTTCGGGAAGTTTTGTATAAGGGGGATTTACAAAGCAACAAAAATCGAAATCGTAAGGAACTAGTTTAACCGATGCTAGAGAATCGTGGTATAATAGTTTTATATTGTGCAACTTAGGAACCGACCAATCGGTATTGCCAATAAGGTACTGGAACATTGTCATTAGGTCAAGAACTGTTCTATGGGTGGCATTTTGTATAATTCCTTGGGTCTCTATCTCTTTAGTGTTTGTTCGTTTTACTAACTATTTTACAGGATTAAAAATTCAAAAGTAACAAAATTCATGTACTCGCCAAGCCTATTATCAAGATTTATAATCTTAACTAATCGCACCTTAATGCTATAGTATGTTAGTATGTTATAGATGCGGTATGCGTAGTACTCCTTAATAATGTGTTGTTGAGCAGTAATGGTGCTGATGCAGGGGTTAACAAGCTTTATTCTTTTCTATGTGTTAAAAATTGGATCGTTTATTTTTTGTGGTTTTATGGCAAGGGGTGGAATTTTGCAGTTGCAACATCGAAAGATTCCACTTGTCATGGCTTTGGCTGGCAACGAAACAGAAGAATCACCATCGAGGTAGTATATAATTATGTCGTGGTACCGGGCATTTTGTGGATTAACGTCGTTGAAGAGTACTTTTAAATCACCAATTATTTCTATTTCAATAATTGACTGTTTATCATATATTTTTCTCTGTGCATTTAAATTTAATGGTAAGATGCACAAAAAGTAAATTTGCATTATTTTTTTTAACCTAGTCACTTATTAAAGAGCGATAACCATTAATTGAACAACTCCAAAACTTTCGGTTTTCAACAATAAGTAAGCCTTGTGGTACAATACCTCTGCGGGCAAAAGGAACGTTGATGGGAAATAAGGCACCACCATACAAAGGGGTAATACTATCTACTTCAGTATGACCAATAAACATATATTTTGCACCAAATGTTTTCAACACATAATTTATCTCTTCAAGCGTTGCTTGGGGTATTTTAGGGGTTTGGAGTATGTAACCCCTATACCAAAGTAAATCATACTCAGAGAATATGAGGTTTAGCTCTTCTATAAAAATATCGAGGTCAATTTGAAATGTGATTTCGGGGTTATATAATTTTTCAAGCAACAGGTTCATTCTTAGCAAGGGAATGTTTTTTTTGTGCTAGTTGGTACGATTTTCCAGCATGAACAAAGAGTATACTATCAATTACTATTCCTGCCCTAAAGTTTCGAATCATTGCACCAGGCCAAACATTCTGGGAAAAAAGGTCAGAATAGGACATTTTATTCCCGCGCGTCAATATTTGATACTTTTCGTGTACATAACGGTTGTCGCTGTTCAATACAATGGCTTCATGGTTTACCATTATTGTGTGAACGGTTCCACCTGAAAGCTCTGCCTGTCGGGATAATCGGTAAACCAGCCAAAGATCATCGGTAACCCGTTCGCCCCTATCAACCAAATCGCCTATAAAAACCAAATGCTCATCGCCAAAAGTCCAGTTAAGATTCTTATCAACTATTGAGTAGCTAAACAGCAACTTTACTAAGCTATTGTATTCGCCATGCACATCGCCTACGGCAAATATTTTTGCTTTTAAATTTATAAGCGTCTCGCTTGGTGATCTTTTCCTTGGCTTATTGAATTTAACAATGGCAAGATTCAAGTCACAAATGCAACTTTTGTCTTTGTTAATAATTGGTTTTTTACAAATATAGGACTTTTATAGCTATACCGCTTCCTTGGCCTGCTGTTAATTCTGTTCGCAACAAACTGTA
>DSBV01000103.1 GCA_011045955.1 Bacteroidales bacterium
CGCCACCACCGATGAGTTTACCATGGTTAAGGCAAGGGTTACCGATGAAAGCGGAATTTACGATGTAACCGTTAATGGCATTTCCGCCGAACCTTCCAAGGAGGGCGTATTTCAGGTAAAGGTTCCTTTGATGATTGGTAGGAACGAAATTGTTATTAGAGCTGTTGACCTACATCAGAATAGCGTTGAAAAGAAATTCTTTGTCCTTAGGAAATTACCATCAGGCAAGGTGGCAAAAGGCGATACCGAAGAACTTGACCTGGTGTTCGATTCCCCAAAAGCTGCACCGCGTTATTTTGCCCTCATCATGGGAGCAAACGACTATGCCGACGATGCCATTACCGACTTGGATAACCCCATTCAAGATGCCACAAAGCTTTACACCGTTCTGGTTAACCGTTACACATTCGATCCAAGTAATGTAATATTCCTGAAAAATCCAACCCGCGAGCAAATGATCAACGCCATGGATTGGCTAACCCGTAAAGTCACCAAGTACGATAACCTGTTAGTGTTTTATGCCGGTCATGGTTTTTGGGATAAGGAAACCGATTTTGGTTACTGGATACCTACCGATTCAAAGTCGAATAGCACTGCCAACTGGTTGGCAAATAGCCAAATAAAGGATTATGTGGCTGCAATCAAGGCGAAACATACCCTTGTGATTGCCGATGCATGCTTTGGCGGAAGCATTTTCCGTTCGCGTAAGGCTTTTGAGGAGGGCTCGCAATCGGTTAAAAAGGCATTTGATGCCCCAAGCCGTAAGGCTATGACCAGCGGTAATCTTACCGAGGTGCCCGATCGTAGCGTTTTCCTTGAGCAGCTTGTTGATAAACTAAATAATAACACCAAGAGTTACGTTACTGCCGAGGAGCTTTTTGCTGCTATACGTAATGTGGTGATAAGCAGCAGTCCTGTAACCCCTATGTACGGCGATATTAAAGATGCTGGCGATCAGGGTGGTGATTTTATCTTTGTTCTCAAATAGTTTATCTAAAGTCGGGGCTTTACACTGCCCCGACTTTTTGTAACCTGTAACTTGTTTTTTCGTATGATTTTAAGAATTTGCAAATGAATTCCTCATGTAAGTAAATGGATGTTAAACATAATAACCCTACTTAGCATGAAAAAATTTACTCTTTTAAGCATTGTTGCCTTTTGCTTTTGGGCTATCGCCTCAAACGCCCAGGATGACAAGTTACAGAAACTTGAGGCAAAGGTTGAAGCCGCCAGGGCTAAGGTTGAAAAGGTCGAGGCAAAGGTTTACTCTGCCGATAGCTTAATATCCGAAGGCAAAAGGATAATGCAAGATGCCTCAGTAGATATTAAGGCGCTTGAAGCTGAACAGAAACAAATGGACAAGGCCCATTTTAACGAAATTAAACCGTTAGAAAAGAAACTACGATCAAAGGATAAGGAGGAGGTGGTTAATGCCAAAGCTGAAATAAAGGAGGCCGAAAATAAGTTTAAGCAAAAGGTAAAAGAATGGAATGTTAAGTATAAAGAGGCTTTAAAAAAATACGAGGGTGGCAAAAAAATGGTAGCAAAGGGTAAAGAAAACATGAAAAAGGCTAAAAGTGAGAAGAAACTTGCCGAGGATGCCCTTAAGGAGGCCCAAAAGGCTTACAAAAAGGCAAGTAAAACAAAGTAAAACTTACTTGCACTATAGAGCCGGGGGGAGATAATATCCCCCCTTTTTTTACAATTTGATTTTTATCATGCTAATAAATGGGGAAAAAGTTGAATATTGCAAAAATTTATTTTTGAAAAACCATGAAAAAAGGCTTTGGCTCGTTTGGTAAAAGTTTTTGGACTGCCATTACCATGGAGTTCTTTGAACGAGGCTCTTACTACGGTGTGATGTCGGTACTTTCAGTTTACCTTGTTCTCAGTACCGATCAGGGCGGATTGGGGTTTACCAAAGAAAAGGTAGGGATTATCAAAAGTGTTATTACACCCTTGCTTTACATACTCCCTATAGTGGCAGGTGCTATAGCCGATAGATTTGGCTACCGAAAAACGCTATTTTTTGCCTTAGTCGTAATGAGTTCAGGGTATTTCCTAACAAGTATCAGCACCTCGTACTCTGCTGTATTCTTAAGCCTTACCTTTATGGCAATAGGAGCGGGAACCTTTAAACCAATAATTTCCGGAACCATAGCCCGAACCACCAATGAGTCCAACTCATCGTTAGGCTTTGGTATATATTACTGGTCCATTAACCTTGGTGCATTTCTGTTCCCCCTGATTCTAGTACCTTACCTTAAAACGTTGGGTTGGAATTATATTCTGCTTATGGCCGCATTTGGTACAGGCTGGCTGTTATTGTTAAATTTCTTTGTCTTCCGCGAACCAGCAAGGCCAAAAAGCCAAAAAAACCTCGTTCAGGTTTTTGCCGATATGCTTTTGGTACTTAAGGATTATAAGTTCATACTTACCATAGTTATATATTCTGGTTTCTGGATTCTCTACTTTCAGATGTACGACTCAGTGCTATGGTTCTTGAAGGAGCATATCGACATGGCCCCGGTTGATAAGGCTGTTAACTCATTTTTGACCATCTTTGTTGATAACCCATCGTGGAAGTTCGATGCTGAACACGTTACGGTTGTTAATGCAGGAACCATAATACTTTTGCAACTTGTTGTATCGGCAATTCTAGAGAATGCTAAGCCCTTACCAACCATGATAGTAGGAATATCGTTGGGTACTCTGGGACTTGCCCTTTTGGCCATATCAACCTATGCATGGGTTTTTATTTTAGGCCTAGTGATTTTTACCCTTGGTGAGATGACCGCCCATCCCAAGTTTATTTCTTACATAGGGTTAATTGCGCCTCAGGATAAAAAAGCGCTTTACTTGGGCTATTCATTCCTTTACGGGGTAATAGGTAGCGGTGTTGGTGGTGTTCTTGGTGCTTTTGCTTACGTTAGGTTTGTAACCAATATGAACCGTCCCGAGTTGTTCTGGTTGATGTTCTGCGGAATAGGTGTATTAACCATTATTGGCTTAATTGTCTTTAACCGGTTTGTTTTAAAGGGTTCAAAACAAAGCTAAACGGCTATTTTTCGTAAAGTGGTAGTTCAACCGTAAAGGTTGTGCCAATGTTTTCGGTAGAGGTAAAATGGATATTACCTCCAAAGTTTTGTATTATTTCACGTGTAATGGCTAGCCCTAAACCAGTTCCCCCCGATTTGGTTGTGAAGTTGGGTGTAAATATTTTTTCCCTCGCATTCTTTGGTATGCCAATGCCCGTATCGGTAATATCTACCTTAACCATTTTGTTGGCAGTTGTTGATATTTGTATGTTCACCTCCCCGGTTTTCCCCCGCTCAATGGCCTGTATGCCATTCTTAACAAGGTTGTTGAAAGCTCTCAAGAGTTGGTCTTTGTCGGCAAAAACAACTGGTTCATCGGCTTTGTTAACAAGGTTTGTTTTGATATGCTTGTAACTTGAGTATAGGGTGATAACGTCGCTAATAACTGTCATAAGATTTACTGGCTCGGGTTTTGCCGTTGGAAGTTTTGCAAACGACGAGAATTCGTTGGCTATAACAGTTAGGGCTTTTATTTGTTCGGTTAACGATTGTGCAAATTGCTCAAAACGTTCATCCCAGTTTGGTAACCCTTCGCGTTTGGCTTTAATTAAGTGTTGTAGGCTAAGATTTATAGGTGTTAAGGGGTTTTTTACCTCATGGGCAATTTGCTTTGCCATCTCGCGCCAGGCGGTTTCGCGTTGACTGCGAGCCAGTTCTTCGGCGCTGCGGGCTAACTCTATGACCATTCTGTTATACTCGGCAATGAGTTGTCCTACTTCATCGTTCCCCGCATACTCTATGGTGGCATTATTTCCGGTAATGTTAACCCGGCTCATACTCTCGCGAATTAACTCCAAGGGCTTGGTTAACTCCGAGGCTATGGCTACCACAAACGAAATGGAAAGCAGTGCAAGCAACGCAAATATATTAATAATTGCCACAACAATGCTGTAAAGCTCATTGCGGAGTTCTTCCTGTCGCGTAAAGTACGGGAGGTTTAAGTAGGCAACGGTTTCCCCATAAGGATTTAATAAGGGCACGTATGCCGATAAAAACTTGGCTCTACCTATCACTTCCTGTTCAATATACTTAGGGCTATGTTGATTATGCAAACGGTGCCATGCAATTGGATTCATTCTTTGGCCCAGTAACTCCTTGTCAAAAACTTCGGAGCGCGATGTGGCAAGCAAAATACCAGTGGTGTCGTATATGTTTATGTCGGTGTAAAATGTGTTTGATAGGGCTATTAGTTTTTCATTGAGTATCTCAATATCTTGTTTGTTGTGGTTCATGAAAGGCAGGAGATGCTCCAGCTCAAACTGAAGCGAAAGTAACTTCTCGCTTAGGTTGCTTCGATTTCTGTCGTCAAAGTTCTTTACATTGTAGTAAATGGTTGAACCAGCTACCAAAACCATCGATACGATGATAATTGAAACCATAGCCCAACCAATTTTATGCTTTAAACTGCTAAACCCTGAGTTTAATTTAATTCCAAGCAAATAAAGGTAGAGCGATAAAAGTAAGAGGAAGGATATTAGAATGTAAGCAAACGATGCCGTTGCGCTAAGTGGTTCTTGCCGCAGCCTGCTAATTAAAATAGTATCGGACTGGTTTGGCTTATATGATAAATGGCTGTATCGATTATCATTGAAAAATCTGTATACTCCCGTTGCTGTATCGGTTTCAATTATCGATAGCTTGTATTCGTAGTCGCCTGACTTGGTAATGAGTTTGCCATCGTGATACTTTGCCCATGAGTACCCTTTCAGCTGGTTTCGCTTATTCTTGCCCTCAATTAGCAATTCAGGGTATCCCAGGAGCTCCCAGCTTGGCCGG
The DNA here is from genome assembly GCA_011045955.1 of Bacteroidales bacterium. GTDB lineage: Bacteria > Bacteroidota > Bacteroidia > Bacteroidales > Tenuifilaceae > Tenuifilum. The sequence goes on from DSBV01000103.1 coordinate 4,875, forward strand.
CTACTCAACTCTATGTAAAGATTGCGCACTTCATCATCAAATCGGTAACTCAGTACACCAATGTAGTAGATGTAGCCCGATTGGATTGATAGGTAGTAAAACCTTGAGCCGGGTAGAATAATTCCGTAACTTGATATCAGGTTATCAAAGAATAGATTACAATTAGATTTACTACCTAACTCATCGATTATAATTGAATTTTCTAAGCAAACAGTGGCGGTTAAGTCGTACCGATTAAGATAGTCCTTGAAGTATTCACGGCGTAAGTAGTCGTAAAACTCAACGCTTTTGTTCTCAATGTCCTTAACGCAACTGCGGGCGTAGGCATCGGTTGTGAGTGCCTGGTAAAGCTCATGTAATATGGTTTCAGCTAGTGGATCCCGCTCACTACTCAAACTTACAGCAAGGACTTTTCGAACGGCAACCTCCTTTTGTCGGTTGTAGATAGAAACTATCACAGTGATATAGATTGACGATGCTGCTGCAAGAAAAAGCAGAGCCTTGGCGCCAATTGTTTTGTTTTTTACCCAACAGAACCAGTAAAGAGTTACCGATACGAGCAAGAACCATCCATAACCCCAAAGGGAGAGGTTGCTAAGATCAATTAGTGCAAAAAACGGTAGCGCAAATATAAGAACTGCAAGCGCTAGGTATTTGTAAAAACGTTTTTTTCTTTCCTTTTCGTTAATACGCAGCCATAGAAGGTTGAAAGTAATTGCAGCAAGAACCCAAAAAAACACGGATAGGTATCCTATGACTGAGTAAATGTTGAGGTTAAAAATGTTGGAGGTGTCGAGCGGAATGGTGGAGTGGTTAACCAATGACACAATCATTGCGTGGGCCGCAACGTAGCAAAAAAGCATTAACATCAATGTTATGGCCGATATGCTTTTCCCAAGTAGGGTTTGAATGGTTAGCCTGTGCTGGCTTAAACTGCGGTATGCAAATGCAGCGATTAGGAGGATTAATATTGCATTGATAAAATAATCGCCAAGCGATGGGCTATACCAGGTGTGAGCGTAAAACTCAGGGCTAAAGATGCTTAAAGGTAGGGCTCCCGGAAACGATGTTTTTAAGCTTACCGCTCTAATCAGAACAATGGTAGTAACAAAAATTAAAACCCGAATCCATGGATGGATATTCTTGAAAAAACGATTTAAAGATAGGGTTAACGAAATTATTACCAGGATAATAGAGAGATAACGCAAGCCTGTTTTGATATTGTCTTTCAGAACGGTACCGGCTTTCTCAATTGGTACTAGGTAGAAGGGTTCAAAGTTTTTAGGTCTTATTGGGATGCAGTACGACTCCAGCTGATTTGATATAGTAAACCCCGACAGGATTTTAAAATTATCGTTATAGCCGTTAATGAGGTACTTATTCTGGTATGGAAATTCGTTCGATACATGGATCAGAACTCTTGCTGCAAGGGTGGAGTCGGCATTGTAGTTCCAGAACGAGATGTAGTAGGCGCTGTTAATTTTTACCAGTCGGGCAACATCGGCTTTTTTAACACAAACTTCGGGCTCAATGTTAGTTGACCAGAAACAGAGCGAGTTGTTCCTGTAAATAAAAATTTCAAATCTATCCTTTTTTGGTAGCGAGTTGATGAAATTAAGGGTCTTCTCAAATGAGGATGAATTCCTTGAACTATCAATGTTTTCTAAAATTTTTGTAGATAGTTCAAAGGCGCTTTGCACCTTTTTCTCAACTATCTTCTCTATGGTGCTCTTTTTTGCAGTTATTGGATGTACGTAAGGGATGTTGTTTAGCCCAACCTCAGAGATAGTTAAAAGTAACGCCGAGGTAGCTAAAAGGATTATTGTTATGTAGGGTAGTTTTGGCTTCATTTTCAAAGTTAGATTACTGCAAAAATCGCACCTAAGTTAGGGATTGTGGTAGGGATCGCCTTTAATAATTGTAAATGCTCTGTAAAGTTGCTCGGCAAATAATAGTCGAATAAGTTGGTGGGAAAAGGTCATGAGCGATACCGAAAGTTTACCATGGCATGCCGCTTTAACCCTTTGGTCAAAACCGTAGGGCCCGCCAATAACGAAAGCCATATCGCGTTGTCCGCTAATCATGCGTTTCTCAATAAAACCTGCAAACTCTACTGAAGTGTAAAGTTTTCCATGCTCGTCGAGTAGTATGGACTCCTGATAGTTTCCCATTTCGGCAAGTAGCATGTCGCCTTCCTTTTGAAGCTGCAGCTCAACAGGCATCGATTTGGTGTTTTTGAGCTCAGGAAGGATTTTGAAATCGAACCTGCAGTACCTGTTAATTCGCTTAGCGTAGTTATCGAACCCTTTGGTAATGTAGTTTTCGTTTGTCTTCCCTATTGCTACCAGAGTTATTTTCATTGGTAAAATGGTAAAATTTTTGGCTTTCAGCTAACACAGAAACCATAAAATTACGTAAAACTTGATATAGTTGTTACAGGCTGTGCAAATGTTGATTGCTTGATGTGGGGATTACATGTGGGTTAAATGGCCCAGTTTTAATGGTATTTTGCAACTAACGCAGGTGACAGTCATGCATGTGTTATATAATGGATGAAAACAAGAAAACCTCACGTATTAAGGTTCACGCTTCACAACTCACGTTTCACGTTTCACGTTTTTCTTTTTCATCGATACCAGCACGAATACGGTATGGCTATTGCCAGCTGAAATCACCTTTTTACGTTCAACGCGAACGTCGCGTAGCTTGGCCTTAACCACTTCGGTGGTTATGCTTTCGCCATCCTTGCTAAGGTACTTAACCTGCCCAACCTGCCGGGCTAGTTGTATTTTGGCATCCATTGTAGCCTTTTTCTCGGCAACGTCGACAGTTGGCCCTATTGCCGTGCCGGCAGCGTAAATCTTTCGGGCTGATGTTGGCGGATTGTTGTACAAGTCTGGTATCGATTTTACATCTACCTGTGCCATTGCCGCAGTGGCAAACATCAACAGAACTAAGGTTATTAGTCGGTTCATGGTCCTTTGGTTTATCAACTCAATTTATCATAAATCGTGCCACGGCAAGTTGTGCCAATAAGCTTTTGATCAAGCTATAGTCCTTTGTTGAAAAATTGCTATTTTTGCGGTTCGATTTAGTTTACAACACAATATATGGATAGCACAAGAGAACTTTCGGCTAAGTACAACCCAGCTGAGGTTGAGGATAAGTGGTACAAGTACTGGATGGAAAAGGGGTTTTTCCGGTCAACTCCCGATGACCGTGAACCTTACTGCGTAGTAATACCACCACCCAATGTTACGGGGGTACTTCACATGGGGCACATGCTAAACAACACCTTACAGGATGTGCTGGTTCGTAGAGCCCGCATGAAAGGGAAGAATGCATGCTGGGTTCCCGGTACCGATCATGCCTCAATTGCAACCGAAGCTAAGGTTGTGGCCAAGTTAAAATCCGAAGGAATCGAAAAATCGCAACTTACCCGCGAGGGATTTCTGAAACACGCATGGGAATGGAAGGAAAAGCATGGGGGTATAATTCTTGAGCAGCTTAAGAAGTTGGGCGCATCGTGCGATTGGGAACGCACAAAGTTCACCATGGATCCAGCCCTTTCGGATAGTGTTATCCATGTTTTTGTCGATTTATACCGTAAAGGTTACATTTACCGCGGTGTGCGAATGGTGAACTGGGATCCACAGGCTAAAACAGCCGTGTCGGACGAGGAGGTAATTTACCGCGAGGTAAATGGAAAACTTTACTACATAAAGTACAGGATTGATGGCGAAGATGGTTATGTAACCATAGCCACTACCCGTCCCGAAACTATTTTAGGCGATACCGCCGTTTGCGTAAATCCTAACGATCCCCGCTACGCCAACCTTAAAGGTAAACGCCTGTTGGTTCCTCTTATCAATCGCAGTGTCCCGGTAATATTTGATGAGTATGTTGATATGGAGTTTGGTACAGGAGCCCTCAAGGTTACCCCGGCTCACGATATCAACGACTACATGCTTGGCGAGAAGTATAACCTTGAGGTTATCGATATATTCAACGACGATGGCACGCTGAACCAGTTGGCACAGCTATATGTGGGAATGGATAGGTTTGAGGCTCGAAAGCAGATAGTTGTCGACCTTGAAAAAGCTGGAAATTTGGCAAAGGTTGAGGATTACGTGAATAAGGTTGGCTTTAGTGAGCGTACCGATGCCGTGATTGAGCCCAAGCTCTCGATGCAGTGGTTCCTTAAAATGAAGGATATTTCAAAGCCTGCTCTCGATGCTGTGGTAAACGGCGATATCAAGTTACACCCTCCTAAGTTTGTAAACACCTACCGCCACTGGATGGAGAACATTAAGGATTGGTGCTTGTCGCGCCAGCTATGGTGGGGGCATCGCATCCCCGCATGGTACTTGCCGCATGGTGGATATGTGGTGGCACATAATGAACAGGAGGCACTTGAAATTGCCTGTAAGGAGACAGGCAATGCAAACCTTCAGTTATCGGATCTGAGGCAGGACGAGGATGTGCTGGACACCTGGTTCAGCTCGTGGCTATGGCCAATATCGATTTTTAACGGTATTTTAGACCCCGAGAATCCAGATATCAAGTATTACTATCCTACTCACGACCTGATAACTGCACCGGAAATCCTATTCTTCTGGGTGGCCCGCATGATTATTGCCGGTTATGAGTATATGGGCGACAAGCCATTCCGTAATGTTTACCTTACCGGTATTGTCCGCGACCACCTGCGTCGCAAGATGAGCAAACAGCTTGGCAACTCGCCCGACCCAATTCACCTTATGGAAAAGTATGGTGCCGATGGCGTTAGGGTTGGTATGCTGCTTTGCTCGCCAGCAGGTAACGATTTACTCTTCGATGAAAGTTTAACCGAACAGGGTCGTAACTTCTGCAATAAGATTTGGAACGCTTTCCGCTTGGTAAAGGGCTGGCAGATTGATGTCAGTGTCCAGCAACCCGAATCGGCAAGAGCTGCCGTTGAGTGGTTTAACAATTTGCTCAACAAAGCCATTGAGCAATGCGACGATGACTTTGATAAGTACCGTATCTCGGAGGCTTTGATGAACCTATATAAACTTTTCTGGGAAGAATTCTCATCGTGGTATCTGGAGGCAATTAAACCGGCCTACGGACAACCCATCGATGCGGTTACCTATAATGCAACCCTCGAAATTTTTGAGAAAATACTTGCGTTGCTTCATCCCTTTATGCCCTTCATTACCGAGGAACTTTGGCAACACCTGCGCAATCGCGCCGATGGCGAAAGCATAATGGTTAGCCAAATGCCCAAATCAACAGGCCTTGACAAGCAACTGATTAAGACCTTTGAGCGGGTTAAGGAAACCATTGCAGGAATCCGAAACATTCGGCAGGAGAAGAATATTGCTCCTAAAAATCTGCTTAAAGCATTCATTCGCACTTCCAATAGGTTAGGTAAAGGATTTGAGGAGATTATCAAGAAATTTGCCGGGCTGGAACTGCTAAGTTATGCCGATGGTAAGATTGAGGGTGCTGCTTCGTTCATGGTTGGTGTTGATGAGGTTTACGTTTCACTTCAGGGATTAATTGATGTTGATGAGGAACGACAGAAAATCCTTGCGGAACTTGAGTACACCCGAGGGTTCCTCGATAGCGTTATGAAAAAGCTCAGCAACGAGCGATTTGTGAACAATGCCCCCGCAAATGTGGTAGAACTTGAGCGCAAAAAGCAAAGCGATGCAGCGGCAAAAATCAAAGCGCTTGAGGAACGATTGAAGGAATTAAAGTAGTTTGTTTTTTAACCTAAAGTTTCAATCGCACTCGTGATATAACGGGTGCGATTTTTTATTTATAAGCACAAACGTAATGGATATCGAAATAGTTAAGCAATTTATTATATTCTGCTCAATCGGCTAAATCCAGTGGAATCGCAGGCCTAAACTGGGCATAATGTACATAAAATCGGTATTTAATCATTTGTTTAGTTTCCCATACACAAAAAAGGTAATGTTTAAGGCCGAACGAGTGAACAGTTTAATACCGGCAACTTTCTGCTCAAGTCCAATACGAGCAATAAAATCGGGCGAAAAAGCGTTCTCATTATCCAAAGTCCTATTTCTGCCCTCAATCTCAAAGCCAAAATATGGATTAAGCACAATGGATATGTAAAACTTGGCATCTATTCCATAGCGGAAACTTCCTTTTTCCCAAATCGTAGTGTTTTGCTTATCGATAAGGGAGTTTAGGAGCAATCCTTCCTTGCCTGTCCAAATGCCAATGGCTATTTTCTTGTTAATGGGAAAGTGGCTTGTGCAGATTTTGATCAAACGGTAAAGTTGAATATCAACGCCAGTTGGCTCAACCATATCGGCACCTACTCCAACTCGTCAGCGGCCCGTATATTAGTTTTTTTGCTGCAATCAGTTCGTTCGTTTTTGTTGGGCGTGCAATGTGTTTGATGATAACGCTATGATTATACTCAAAATGATTATGCCCAAAAAATTATACCTCATTCTGCATCAGATTTTTTTTAAACTTTAAAGTTGAGAAGGCCATGCAAATTATAAAAATTTCGTTAAGGTTGGTTTTATAGTGTTCATGTAAAGATTTATCAAAATCATTTATTCCGAACTTTAGGAATGAATGGATTTTGTTAGTAGGTTCGTCAATTGTTTTTTTGAATTGAGGGATTTGGGGTAAACGCATCCCAAATTCTCAATTCTCTTTTCTTTATTGATTAGAAATGAACCCGAATAGCTTTTCGATAACTAATGAACAGCTAAATTTAAAACAGAAAATTAACAACATATGGCGGTTGAATACAGAATAAAAACCCATAAAATTTGTGATGAATTAAGTAAATTTCTACAAATGCTAAAAGTGCTATAAAGTGATGTTAGTAAACATAACCGCAAACGAATGCAATGTCGATTGATTTTGTAGCTTTGACAAAATTTAAAATGTAGGGACTCATGAACGATTCTGAAATCCTGATGAACCCTAATGATTTGGTTCGCTAACTGAAGAAACTCGCATCGGAGTTTACAAAAAACAACATCATTCGCTACTGTGAGGAGAATGGTATAGAGATGGTTAACTTCCGCTATGTGGTCGAGGATGGGAAGTTCAAAACTTTAAACTTTGTATTATCATCGAAGGAACACCTCGATTTTATCTTATCGACAGGTGAGAGGGTTGATGGGAGTAGCCTATTCGCCTTAATCGAGGCTGGTGGTAGCGACCTATATGTTATACCCCGGTACCGAACAGCCTTTGTGAATCCATTTGCCGATGTGCCAACCATCGATATACTCTGCCCTTTCTACGTTAACACCGGTAAACCTTTCGAGAGCGCCCCTGAGAATGTTCTCCGTAAGGCACATGATTTGTTCAAGAAGGAAACCGGAATGACTTTTAAGGCTCTTGCCGAGCTGGAGTACTACGTGATAAGCGAACGGGATGATTTCTATCCGGGTGTTGACCAAAAAGGTTACCATGCGTCGGAGCCCTTTGCCAAGTGGGAAAACCTTAGGCGCGAAGCGCTTATCTTCATAGCACGTGCCGGAGGTAAGGTCAAGTATGGACACTCCGAGGTGGGTTGCTTTATGACCAACGAACATCTTTACGAACAGCACGAGATTGAATTCCTTCCCATGTCTGCCGAGGAAGCGGTAGAACAGCTTGTTATTGCCAAGTGGATTGTACGCATGCTTGGCTACCGTTATGGTGTAGATATTAGCTTTGCGCCCAAAACTACAGTTGGTAAGGCTGGTAGTGGCTTGCATTTCCACATAATGGCGGGAAAGGATGGCAAAAAACATGATGGTTGAAAATGCTATACTAAGCGATACTGCTAAGAAAATGGTAGCCGGCATTCTCGATGCAGCCGATGCTATTACCGCTTTTGGTAATACTATCCCCATATCGTATCTACGTCTTGTTCCTCATCAGGAAGCGCCCACCAACATTTGTTGGGGTGAGCGCAACCGTTCGGTGGTAATTCGCGTACCGCTGGGTTGGATTGGTGCCGGGCACATGGTTCAGCACGCAAATCCTAACGATTGTAGCGGTTATCCCAAGGTGGAAAGTAAGCAAACCGTTGAGTACCGTGTTGCCGATGGCTCGGCAAACCCTTACCTTACCGTTGCAGGCCTTATTGTTGCTGCACTCGATGGACTTCGACGCTCCGATGCACTCCAATTGGCTGAGAAACTCTATATTGATGTCAACATTTTTAAACCTGAGTTCAAGTAAAGGCTTGCCAGCCTAAAGCAGTTACCTGCATCGTGCTGGGAATCGGCCGAAGCCCTCGAAGCCAAAAGGCAAAAGTTTGAAAAGGACGGTATATTCCCTCCCGGTATGATCGATTCGATAGTGGCTAAGCTTAAAGCCTACAACGATAAGGGATTAAGCGAAAAGCTATACGGAAACAACGCTGAGATTGCCAAACTGGTTGCCCAATTCTTGCATATAGCATAACGGTAATCAACAATAATCAATGCCGAACAAATTTGTTCGGCATTTTATGTTCTTAAGCCAAAGCCAATGTTCAGATGCTCTGCAGCGTTCACAAATCTTTCATAGCCGCTACTGATAGGCACTTTAGCAAATGCAACCGTTGTTTTTGCCTCCAATACAAGGTAAAAGTACTTTGACATGTCGATTAGGCGTTCAGCGCTTGCTAAAACTACAGGCCCTGTAAAGTAGTAACCCATATCCCAATCATCGGTTGAATTTCCGAATTCAAGTCCACGGATTTTTGATTCGGGTTGAGCAATCGCAATTCCTAATCCTAATCTATAACGGTAATTGCGTTTTACAATTCCATAGTTGAAAATCAACATGTTGAAACTATGCGATACGTTAAACTTTTGAACAACAGAATCGGTTTTTTTCAAGTAAAGCTTATGGTGTAATGGTTCGGTCTCAAAGAGTCTTTTGCCGGTAGTTTTTCCAAGTTTATATCCCAGTAAATTGGGAGGGAAAATGGCTCTGTTTCAAATTGGGCTGTCATGCTGATGGTTTGCTTACCCTCTTGATGGACAGCCAGCGGCGTTGGTAGATTATAAACACTACCCCACGTAGCCTCAATGTGCCACTGTGCTTTTGTAATGATTGGTAGTAGTCCTAAGGTCAAAAGCGCTATCCAAACAATTTAAAGCCATTGCTCCAGGTGATTGGCAATTCGTTTCGATGCTTTACCATTGCCATACAATTCGATATCGAAGTTCGATTTTTTGTTTACCATTTCGCAAAAGGCGTTGTAAATAGCTTCGGCATCAGCACCTGCTAAACGATTAAAGCCATGTTCAACCAGTTCTATCCATTCGGTTTGCTCGCGTAGGGTAATACAGTGTTTCCCGAAAAAGAATGCCTCCTTTTGCAAACCGCCGCTATCGGTCATCACCAGCTTGCTGTTGCTAATGAGCATAAGCATATCAAAATAGCCAACAGGTTCAATAATGGTAAATTCGGGCTTAATACCCTTTGTATCGAGGATTTTCCGTGTGCGAGGATGCAAAGGCACCACTACGCTTAACTCGTTGTTTATTTTGTTTAGGGCTTCAATGATTTGCTTAAGATTATTGGTATCATCGGTATTCTCTTGCCGGTGAATGGTTGCCAAGATAAAATCGGAACGAAGTTCGAGCCTTTCCAGAATTTTCGATGATGATTTTGCTTTATCAAGATAGAAGTAGGCCGCGTCCTGCATTACATCGCCACACTTAACAATTTGCGCTTTAAAGCCATCAAAGCCTTCGGTTTTAAGGTTAGCAACCGCAGCATCGGTTGGGCAAAACAAGAGGTTTGATATACGATCGGTAAGTATTCGGTTAACTTCTTCGGGCATAGCCATATTGAACGAGCGTAGCCCGGCCTCAACGTGAATAACGCGCACATGAAGCTTTACCGCAGCAAGTGCACCCGCCAGCGTTGAGTTGGTGTCGCCATAAACCATAACGGCAGCGGGTTTTTCCCTGAGAATGATTTCTTCAACCTGCTCAAGTATTCGCCCGGTCATTGCTCCATGGTTAAGGCTATTTACGTTTAGGTTATATGCAGGAGTTGGGATGCTCATTTCCCTAAAAAAGACATCCGACATGTTTTCGTCGAAATGCTGACCGGTGTGAACTATCGTTTCGGGTATGCCAAAAGCCCGAAGTTGTCGGCTAACAGCCGCCGCCTTTACAAACTGTGGGCGTGCTCCCAGAATTGTAAGTAGTCCCCTTTTACTCACTGGTAATTTGATTTAGAATTTCGGCTAACCTGCCTGTTAAGGCTTTACGGGAATATTTTTCAATACCTTTGGGTTCAGGATCCAATTCGCCTTGTTCGAATAGGTTGAAATACCGGGTAAGTGTTTGAATGGCGCTATCAAAATCATCATAACCTACCACGGTGCCTGTGCCGGTTTCGCGAATAATATCAGCCAAATCGCCATCGGTTGGTCCTATGGCAAGAATTCGTTTGCCTACGGCAATGTACTCAAAAAACTTGCCAGTAACAATGCCCTTTGCGTTTGGGATTTTATTGATGACAAGCAATAGAATTTGAGCGTTTTTTTGAAGCTCCAATGCACGGTCGTGTGGAAGTAAGCCATGGTGCTCAAAGTTCTTTTCAAGCCCATGACTCTTTATGGCTGTTGTAACCGAGATATCAATCTGGCCAGCCATCTGTATTCTCAATTTTTGGGCAAACTCATCGTTTTCCGCGCATATCCTACTTAACGCTTGCCATAAAACATGCGGGTTACGGGCTGAGTTCATGGTTCCAACATAGCAAATGGAAAAGCTATCGTTTCTTTGGGTTTCACCAGCAGGGATATCATCCGTATCAAAGCCGTTGGTTAAAACCAAAACTTTATTACTGCCCAAGTTTTCAAATTCCTGCTTCATTTGCTGCGATACTACAACAACGTAATCGGCAGTTTTTACAACTTTCTGCTCAAGTTTATGGTGATACCAGTTGGCAAATCTGGTAAGCTTCAGCTCATGGTAAAAATCGATATTTGTCCAGGGGTCTCGGAAATCGGCAAGCCAAGCTAAATTGCACTTGCGTTTAAGTTTAAGCCCAATGAGATGCATGGAGTGGGGAGGTCCGGTTGTTACAATGGCGTCAACGGGGTTTTGCTTAAGGTATCGGCGTAAAAACTTAACCGATGGGCGAACCCAAAAAATACGCGGGTCGGGGATTAAAAGGTTGCCTCGCAACCGGATGGTTAACCTTGTGGCAAGCCCTTTTTTCCCGCTTTCGTCGGCAAAGCCTAGCCCTAACTTTTTGCCCTTTCGCCCTGTTATCCACCTGTAAATGTCGTAGGGCTCCCATATAGGCCGTTTGATAACTTCGATATTCTTAGGGATATCTTTAAATAGGGAATGGTCGTCGTAAAAGGATTCAGGGTTTTCTGGGGTATAAACAATGGGTTCCCAGCCAAAATCGCGCAGATACTTTACAAACTTAAGCCAACGCTGTACTGCCACTCCACCCGAGGGTGGCCAGTAGTACGTTACTATCAGTACCCTTTTGCGTAGTGGTTGGCTCATGCAAATTTTTTTTGTTAAAGATAGATAAATTAACCAATTCCAGCAAATGGCTTCAACACCTGATTGTCAAACCAAATTTTTTTCATACCTTTCAAAATCAAAGATAAATACATAAAGTTATGGTTCTATTCAAAATTATTGCATGGTTTATCCTAGTATATGGCCTAATTGCGTTGGTAGTCAAAAAGGCACGACCATCGGGGTTTTACCTTCCCTTTGCTTTACCAGCCATTTTGGTTGGGGCTATACTTGTTGTGATACTTTCGCTGATTGTGGTTGTTGGCCCGCAGGAGGTTGCAGTGGTTACTACACCTGGTGGTGTCCGCTCTGAACCCCTGCACACCGGCTGGCATTTAATAGCCCCCTGGAACGATATTCACTACATGGATAAAACAGTTTGGGTTTACACCTGTGCCAATGCCGTTGGCGAGGGCGAAAAACCTAACTCCGATGCCATTTGGGCACCTACCAAGGACGGTATAAAAATTGGTTTCGACGTCTCTGTCTCGTGGCGTATTAATGCCAATGAGGCACCATGGATTTACCAAAACGTAACCGAAAACGACGGAGGTCGATCCGGACGTTATCTCTGGCTTGAGGATAATGTTATCCGCGCAAAGCTGAAGTCGGCATTAGCCCTTACCGTTTCAGGTTATACGCCCATTGAGGCATACAGCACAAAGCGAAACGACATCCAGCAGGAAATCCTTAACCGTCTTAAGGATGAATGTAAGCAGTATCGAATAATAATTGATAACGTGGATGTGCGCGAGGTTTACTATAACGAGGAGTACGAGAAAGCAATTAATGCCAAGAAATTGGCCGAGCAGGAGGTCCTAAGGCTAATTGAGGTAACCAAGCAGAAGGAAGAGCAACTTAAGCAGGCTACTATCGACAAGAATATTGCCATTGAAAAAGCTAAGGGAGAGTCGGAAGCCCTTAAAATCAAGGGTCAGTCCATTAGTAGCAATCCTAAGATCATTGAACTTGAATGGATCAATAAGTGGAATGGTCAACTTCCCACATACATGATGGGGAATGGCCAGGGAATAATGGTCAACCTTAACAATAAGTAGTAGCCCACACGTAATCAAACGAAGCCGGAGATCCCGGCTTCGCTTGTTTATTGTTTACTTACAAAATAATGTCTATTCAAGGTGATAAACCGACATAATTTCATTCAGAAAGGCTTCGGTATCAACCATTAAATCTTTAAGTAGCCCTGTTTCCATATCGAAAATCCAACCATGCACATTGATTTTTTTTGAACGGTAGCCTTTGAACTTCAGGTGTTTTAAGAACGTTTACACATTGTTCCTTAACATTGAGTTCTACCAGTTTTTTTGTGTTTCGGTAGTAGTGTTGTAGTTTTCAATCTCTATCCTATGCTGTCGGTAAATATCGCGAATGTTTCGTAGCCAAGGATTGAGAATTCCCATATCCTTTGGCTGCAATGCAGCATCAATTCCCCAGCAGTGATAGTGCCTGCAAACTACAATGTGTTCAACCTAAAGTATCCTTACGGCATAGTTTATTACAACCATTGAGGCTAGGTCGCCTGTCGGAATCAGGTTTGCAATGTTGCGGTAAACAAAAACATCGCCCGGTTTAGCTCCCATAAGCTCTTCAGCTGTAACCCGGCTATCGGAACAGCCAATGTAAAGCATTTTGGGTTGCTGGCTCAGCGAAAGGTTTCGAAAGAAACTGGGGTTAACGTGCTTGCGTGCTTCAGCCCAGTTCCCTGTTATTCTCAAAAACCTTTTTGATGTTCAAGGGTTACAAAACAATATTACCATGCTTGCGCGGCGGGTTTTGCTGGCTTTTGGTTCGGGTCATCTCCAAGGCCTGAATGAGCTTGGAACGTGTTTGCCTGGGTAATATAACCTCATCAATATAGCCCAGTTCTGCTGCTCGATAGGGGTTGGCAAATGTTTCGCGATACTCGTCAATTAGTTCCTGACGGGTTTCCTCGCTGTCAATTTTACTCTTATATAGGATATTTACGGCACCTTCGGGGCCCATAACGGCAATTTCGGCCATGGGGTAGGCAAAGTTAACATCGGCGCCAACCTGTTTGCTCGACATCACGCAGTAAGCTCCTCCGTAAGCCTTACGGGTAATCACCGCAATTTTTGGCACGGTAGCCTCTGAGTATGCATAAAGCAATTTGGCTCCATGGCGAATTATCCCGTTCGATTCCTGGTTAACTCCGGGTAGGAATCCCGGAACATCAACAAAGGTTACAATGGGGATGTTGAACGAATCGCAGAAACGAATGAAGCGAGCGCCCTTAACCGATGCATCAATATCGAGCACCCCAGCAAGGTGTGCGGGCTGATTGGCTACAATACCTACGGTATGCCCTGCCATACGGGCAAATCCTACAACTATGTTTTTGGCAAAGAGCGGTTGAACCTCCAGGAAGTTCTTGTCGTCAACCACGGTAAGGATAAGTTCTTTGATATCGTAAGGTTTATTAGGATCGGCAGGGATAAGGGTCTGCAGCGCCTCGTCTTCGCGCAACGGATCGTCGGTGGTTGGGAATACAGGAGGTTCCTCCATGTTGTTAGCCGGAAGGAAACTCATTAGTTCCCTTACAAGCATTAGGGCTTGCTCGTCGTTTTCGGCAATAAAGTGAGCCACCCCACTTTTTGCGTTGTGGGTTACAGCGCCTCCAAGTTCATCTTTGGTAACATCTTCGTGTGTTACGGCTTTAATAACATCGGGACCAGTAACAAACATGTAGCTGGTGTCCTTAACCATGATAATAAAGTCGGTGAGTGCAGGTGAGTAAACTGCGCCACCTGCGCAAGGTCCCATAATACAGGTTATTTGAGGGATTACACCTGAGCTGCGTACGTTGTTATAGAATATCTCAGCATAGCCTGCCAAACTCTGAACACCTTCCTGAATGCGTGCGCCTCCCGAATCGTTCAGCCCAATAATTGGGGCTCCCATGCGGGTGGCCAGTTGCTGTAGCTTTATGATTTTATCGGCATTTGCCCTGCTCAGCGTTCCTCCAAAAACGGTAAAGTCGTATGCGTAAACGTAAACCAGTCGGCCATCAATTTTACCGTAACCGGTAACCACGCCATCGCCCGGAATACGTTTCTTGTCCATGCCAAAGTCGTTGGTGCGGTGGGTTACAAACTTATCGAACTCGTTAAAGGTTCCAGGGTCAAGTAGCTCGATTATACGTTCCCTAGCAGTTTTTTTGCCGCCCTCGTGTTGCTTGGCAATACGATCGGGGCCACCGGCCTGCTCGGCCAAGGCATTACGCCGCTCTAACTCCTGATATAGCTCATCAAGTGTTTTCATGGGAAAAAATAATAAAGGTTAAAGGAAAGAACTTATTCAATTTCAACTAACGGTTGGTTGGCATTGATGTTATCGCCCTCGTTAACATGTATTTTCTTTACCACGCCATCCACAGGGCTTTTGTATTCGCTTTCCATTTTCATGGCTGAGATTACTATGACGGTTGTTCCCTTGGTAACGGTATCGCCCTCGTTTACTGGAATCTTTACAACCCGACCGGGCATGGGGGTCGATATAATTTTATCGGCAGCATGGTCGTCGAGTGCCTTCCGGCTGCGTTGGTATCGGCTCTGGGCATCAATTATTTCAACCTCGTGCGAGTTGTAAAAAGTGTTCACGTAGTAGTTTTTGGGCCCATCGCCGGGTATTATTTCGATACTGAACGATTTCCCGTTGTGAATGATTGAGTAAACTCCGTTTTCAACCTGGGCAATGTCAACCTCATACTCAACGCCATCAACCTCAAAAACGGCCACATTCTCGTCGCGACGCACCAGCTTAACATCGGCTATTCGGTCGCCAATTCTTACTTCAAGTCCCATATTGTAGTCGGTTTAGTTAGTATGGCAGTAAACTACGCTTCAATCCGAAAGTTTTCCAGTTATCGGAATGGGTTACGGTAAAGTCGCTCATGGCAACCTTTTCCATTTTGGTAATAAAGTCGAAGTAGGCAGCAATAATAGCCATATCCTCAAAAACTTTACTGCCGCGTGGCTGAATATCCATTAGTTCATCGAGGTGTTCAGGGATAAAGTGGGTGTTATAGACACCCTTTCTGAAATCGTGATTATCCATGATGCGCTCAAGGAAGCGGATTGAGGTTTTAACACCGGTTATCTTATACTCAAAAAGGGCGCGTTTCATGCGATTGATAGCCTTGGTTCGGTCGCGCCCCCATGTTATGAGCTTGCTGATCATGGGGTCGTAGTAGATTGGGATTTCGTAGCCTTCGTAAGCGTAGCCATCGGTTCGAACGCCAAGACCGTTGGGCTCGCTGATGTGACGGATAAGTCCAGGTGAGGGCATAAAGTTATTGAACGGATCCTCGGCAAGTATTCGGCATTCAATGGCATGTCCATGCTGGGTTATCTCATCCTGCCTGAACGATATTGGTAATCCGGAGGCAATTCGGATTTGCTCCTTAACAAGGTCGATGCCGGTAACACGCTCGGTAATGGGATGTTCAACTTGCAGGCGGGTGTTCATTTCAAGGAAGTAGAAGTTGTGGTTGGCATCAACCAGGAACTCGATGGTTCCTGCTCCAACGTAGTTAACAGCCTTGGCTGCAGCCACAGCTGCTTTACCCATTTCGTCCCTAAGTTCAGGGGTAAGAAAAGGCGATGGGGTTTCCTCAACCACCTTTTGATGCCTACGCTGTATGGAGCATTCGCGCTCAAAAAGGTGAACGGTATTGCCATGCCTGTCGGCAAGTATTTGGAACTCGATATGGTGAGGCGATTCAACATACTTCTCAATGTAAACGGTATCGTCGCCAAAGGCCGATAAGGCCTCGGACTGAGCCATTTTTACAGCCGATATCAACTCCTCGGGTTTGCGAACCAGCCGCATACCTTTTCCGCCACCACCGGCGGAGGCCTTGATGATGACCGGCAAACCTATCTCTTCAACAATCTTACGAACGGTTTCCATGTCCGAAACCTTTTGCTGGGTTCCGGGAACAACTGGTACGCCGGCAGCAATCATGGTTTGCCGGGCAGTTATCTTGTCGCCCATTTGGTTTATGGCCTGGGGGTCGGGTCCAATAAAGATTATTCCGGCCTCGGCGCATTTGCGGGCAAAATCGGCATTTTCCGAAAGGAACCCGTAGCCCGGATGAATGGCTTCGGCGCCTGATTTCAGGGCAACCTCAATAATCTTGTCGCCATTCAGGTAGCTTTCTCTTGAGGGCGATGGTCCGATGTGGTATGCTTCATCGGCATAGCGCACATGGAGTGCACGCCGGTCGGCATCGGAGTAAACCGCTACGGAGAGTATTCCCATCTCGCGGCATGAACGGATAACCCGGACTGCAATCTCGCCCCGGTTAGCAATTAAAACTTTTTTAATCATAGTTGTCCCAGATATGAATCCATAACAAAGATACGGAAAAAAATCTTTTTTGTGCAAGCAAATTTATACAAATGTGTTGTTCGGCATAAATACATAGCATGGTTGTTTTTGCTGCAAACGTTTTAAATCAACACACTCGGTAAAACGTTCGTTTGAATATTTTTAATCGTTCTAAAGGAAGTTGATAGATTATGGTTGATGGAGAGTTTAATAGTACAAAGATTTTACAGATTTTTAAAGGCTTATAACACAATAAAACAATTAGCCCTTTGCTGGTACGGATGTTATATTCGAGATTGGTTTGATCCCCTATTTTCTGGACATATTTTTCAAAACAGTTAGGACGTTCCCTTGTCATCCTGTCGAGCAAAGATAGCCCACGCTCCGAATTTGTCAAGGGTAATACGAGCGATGATGCTTTATTTTTAAAATTTTCAGCGGTATCATCGCTCTTGACACATTCTCCGCTTTGTGCTGCTGGTGGCTTAACAGGATGGCAGTGAAAGACTGTATTCCAATACTCTTCAGGGCTAACCCTACCCTGGGCATGCCCTCTTATTTGGGTATTATGCCAGGTGAAATACCTTTGGAAAACCTCCCTGGCATGGTACAGGCTATCAAATTGATAGCGCCGGATTACTTCTTTCTCTACCAGAGAGAGTAAGCTTTCTATGTATGAATTTTCTTCCGGAGTGGCCACATCGATTATGGCAAGCAGGTAAGCATTGCGCTTTGCTCCATGAATGTAAACATATTTGATATCCATGCATAGGTGTTCCAGCGGCTTGGCATCTTTAGCGGTTCTCCATTTACCCACTGCCGTGGCATCCTACCAGGTAGAACTCTTCCCAGCAGAAAACCATTATCTTTCATCAACCGGTAAGCCTTCTTATGGTTGATGATAAAGCCCATAGCCTTTAACTCTTCGGTGATGAGCCGGTAACCATAAAGATTAAATTCCCGCCCAAACACCGCTGAGACAAGGGTTTCTACAACTTGCTCGTGGGGACGAGCCTCCCATCGCTGGTCATGGTATAGGTGCTGGCTCTGGATCCACGTTTACCGCCCGATGGTTTGTAATGGCAATTGCTGTGGGGAATGTTCAACTTTAAATTTTCGCTTACTTCTACTCATGGCTTTCTAATTTACTCTACAAAACTAATACGGTAATTTTTGTCCAGTGAATTTGGGGGGCAAACCAACTTGCACCAATGGTACAATTAACCCAAAACCCCGCAATTATCGCATATACAATGTTAGCGGTTGGTGTTCTGTCACCTAGTCTTATAATCTGTTATTTTTGATCAGTTTAATTGACCTTGTCATTTTAATTTTGTATTTAAGATGTAATTGTAACCATTCCCATTGTCATTTATAGCATATTGCAACACTTGTGGGAAGGTTGATAAAAAAAAGGAAGAATCTGATCCCTTTTTGCAGAGATTCCTTTCAGTACCAAAAAAAATCATTTAACAACTACAATTTTTTGAAAAAAACTTTGGTTTTGAAAATCAACATAGCAGATATATATTCCAGTCTTTAAGGATGAAATATCCACAACCTTGAGTTTCGAACCAGAGACATTAGACATTTTTATTAAACAATTACCTGTTAAATCATATATTGATATGGCTTTTATTGTTCCAGCATTTTCATTTAACGAGATAGTGATTTTTTCATTTGCAGGATTTGGGAAAATGGCAATTCGGTTGTTTTCTGAAATATCATCTAAGCCTGTCGGAAAACTAAATGAATTGTACTGTTTAAATGGCGAAAGTTTTGCAGCTGCAAAATAAAGCCAGGCCGTTGCATCAAGGCTCGACCAGTTAACAGCCCAGATATCGGCCTTACCTCCCAGATTATCGTTGTAGGAAGGCATTGTACCATCATCATAACGATAGTTGATCAAACTATCAAACAGGGACTGACTTTTAGGCCCTCCTGCGCAGATGTAAGTAAGAGTTCCTTCGTACCAGGTTGCAATCGGTCCTATACCATCGAAACCTTCAGGATTCCCTGGCCCGTGCGTATCAAGAACTTTCCCGACGAAAGAGAGGCTATTTATAGCCTTTATGGAATCATTTGTATGAAAACTCAGCATAGACATCCATGTGTTGCTAAAAAGTGTTGGACGACTTAAACTAATACCTTCTTTCCAGTACAAAATGTTGTCGTCCCAGGTTGATGAGGAAATATAGTTGAGCATGGTCATGGCTAATGCCGAATCGCCAAGTTCAAAAATACTGTTGATTGCTGAGGTGTATGCTTCGGTATTGGTTACCAATATTTTTGCTCCGGTTGACGTATTTACAGTGTAGAATTTCCCCGATGGTTCAATCAGTGAATAAAGAAAAGATTTTGCTTTCTGAATGGATGGCAATACCCTTTCGTCTTCTGATTTTGCGTAATAATTTGCCAACCCCGTTATTATCCATGGAAAATCTCCCATCCAGATGTTTTCGTCAATACTCCTGATAGTTCCTTCCCGAGAATTCCAGCCCCGAGGCCAGTAACCAGGAGATAACTGATGGGTAGCCAAAAACATGGCCAGTTTTTCTGCCGCCATAGCACAATCGTTTACTGGTATTTTGTTTTCCCACACTCCTTCCATCGATAATAATTTTAATACCAGTCCATGCCCGTAAAGCCACGAGGCATTGTCTTCTATCCAACTATAAAACAAACCGTTTGGTACCTGTCTCTTTAATATTCCCTGCAATGCTTGATTTTTAATTGTGTCAAGTAAATCTGAATGTTTTAAAAATTCTAAATTTTGGGATCTCTGCCAGGTTCCGATGTTTGAAATTTGCAAATTTCTTATTGAAAGTGTTCCCGAGTCTGGTTGAATATCTGAAGCAGATGCATCGGAAGAAATAGCCAAAGAAATAACTTTTACATTGTTCCAGTCAACATTCCCGCTAAATTGCTTTTTAGGTATTGAAATCCGGTTAACCCACCTATTTACACTAGCCAAACCGTGCGAGAAAAAAACAGCCTGATTAGTACCATCTTCAAATTTTAGACTAAAATCACGGTTCGAATTACAAATAGAACCTTTTACATCAATTCCGATAATATCAGAATCGCTAATGGAGATGGGGGATTGTAAGCGCATATAACAAACAACCCATTTATTTCGGTTGCCGCTGCCAAATTTCCAATTAAGATTAATTGCAATTGAATCAGTCGTTATATCCAGAAAGTCACCCGGGGCATATCCGAAATTCCAATTTGCCTTATTCAGAAAAACACTTTGGGGAATAATTTCATTCCCTTCCCATCCAAGTTCGAAAGATTGAGCCAAACTACTGATAGACAATAAACTAAATAATCCAAACAGTATGCGGGTTTTAATGTAGATCGATGTTTTTTTTAACATATTGTACCGTATTTTTTAGTTAATAAATCCTTCCTCACGACTTTTTTCTGATTTGTCAAAATTTTGTTTTTCTTACACTTGGCGGTAACGGATGAGGCTATATGCAGTAAGGGATTGCGGGCTACTTTCCTGTCCACCTGCACAAAAGTTTGAGCAGGGCAGAATGCTTGAAATACCACTGAAACCCTTATTGCATATAGCCTTTGTTAGCCGTTCGGTGTTTATTTTCTTGTTATTTCTCTTTCAATTTGCTACTTCGTTTCTGTCTGCCATGCGTTGGGATAGACACACTCTTTGACAAGCTTTGGCTTTAGCGTCGGCTCGTGGGGCTTGGCAATGTGTGTGGCTGTGAAGCGTTGGCTTTTCATATTATAATCCAAGTATTTTTTTAATAAATTCTCTTGTTTGGTCATAACCAACAATTATTGTAACAATACCACTTACAAGAGTTACCAACGCAATAAGTCCTGAAATCACTTTGTAAATCAAACTGTTTTTTATTGAATTAACTGTCCGATTACTAATGATTCCAAACCAACTTAGAATGAAAATTGGAATGCTCATAACTTCTTTAAATCCTTCACGAAACCATACAATAGGATTTCTTAAATTTTTGTTAGTATTTTTGCTATACTCTTCTAAATGACCAATGTAACGCAACAAGCAGTCATCAACTAAGCCAACATCAAAATTTTCAACTTGACCTTCTCTAAATTTTGGTATTGTATTTATGATTATTTGATAATTGTTAATCACATAATTTTGAAAAGCTGGTTTATAGGTCATTTCGCCAAATGAACCGACATAGTTTTGAATTTTGCTTACATTCATAGTAAGCCACACATAAAGTTCCCCATCAAAATCGCCTGTACGACTCCAACGGTCATAATTTTTAAAATACTTGTTGGCAAATTCAATAAATTTGTTTCTATATTCTACGGCAAATTCAATTCTCTTTATTACTCTTGAATGACAATTGTAAACTAGAACAAATCCAATAACAACTACAGTCAGAATACCTAATATGATAAGAATTGTTATCATTTAATCAATTTTTATTTTATCAATTTCTTTCATCAACCTGTCCGTTTCTGAAAGGGCGACAATGATTTTCTGATAATGCAAAATATCGTCAAACTCCAATTTACGGTCTTTACGGTCTTTGAGCCATTTTTGGGCTGGTTGATAGCCACCAATGTAAAACTCCCATGCTACTTGCGGAACATTGTCAAAATATTGTTTTTCGTTGATGTAAACTTTTCCGTTTTCGTATTTCGTTTTGCCTACAATATTGTCTCCGTCTATTGGGTATTGCGTTATATAATTCTCTAAAGTTGGATTTTCCAATAAATGAATTTGGCGTATTTCTCCACCTAATTTTACCAATTGCCAAAAAGTGTCAGCATTTTTTGGAAAAGGGATTCTTGGGAAGTCTGTTTTCAAAAATTCTTTGTATTTCTCTCGGTATGCTGGCGAATGTAAAACTGCATAGATGTAATCTAAAATGTCAATTGGGGCAAAAGTATTTTCATTATTTTGCTTTTCATTTGTAAATGTTAAACTAATTTTTGATTCAATTTGATTTATAATTTCAAAATTGAAATTTGGTATTCTTTCAGTTGTTTGTTCAATTGTTTGTTGTCCTGAATTATCGGGGTATAAATAGAGTGGGAAAAGATTAACTCCGCCACGTCTGAAAAAATTTGCGTCAACTGGATGTTTTGAAACGGTTGTTAAGCACCAATCAATATCCCCAACCGCCAAGCCTTGTCGTCCAATACTTAATAGTAAGTTTTCCTTATTCAGAACATTTAGAATTAATTCCTTTCTCGGATAATCCATCATTACATAACTGAAATAGCAAGGTCTTTCATCAAAAGGTCTATATCCACACTTTACAGCTTTCGTTTCCCATTCTCTATCGGCTTGTATTTCATTCCTTGCTTTTTCAAGTTTCCAATCTCGATTATCACTTATTGAATATTTTTTGTAAAGTTCTTCATTAGTTATTTCCTTATTGATAAGGTCTGACGCTTTTGATTTAATATTTTTCATTTCAAAATCTATAGCGAAACTATCCCTGTGAGTTTGAAACCCCATTACATTGACTTTGAAAAGAGTTGTTGGATTAATTCCTTCGTTGTATTTTTTCAGCATTGATTCATCAATGCTTTTAAACAAAAAGCTGTTTTTGAAAGGCGTGAAACAATTAAATTCAATTGATTTAAGAGAGTTTTCAGAAAGAAAGTCATATTTGAAATCACGCTTGCCGAATAAATCATAATGAAATACTTGTCCGAGTTCGGTTGGCTTCTTTTTGCCTGTTTTTACGAAAATATTTATTGAAACTCCTTGTTCAATATCAAAAACGTTCACATCTGCTGAACCATCAGGGGCAGTTTCTTTTTTCTTGGCGTTTCCGTGTAAATCTATCGTGTAAATTTTGTCATACGTTTTTAGCAAATGCCAACGCATACCCCGAAAAGTTGGGTTGTCTAAAAATCCATGCGGATTAATGTATGCTAAAACGCCACTTCCATTTTTCTCAATAAAGTGCTGTCCATACCGCAAAAACTTAACATAATCGTCATTGATGAATTTTGAATTTTGTTCTTTCAGTTTTTCTTTTCCGCCTGGCTCTTTTTTGTAATCTTCCATCAATTTCATAATCCAATCGCCTTTATTGGCACTTTCTCCGCTATACGGTGGATTTCCAATAACACACATAACGGGTGTGTCTCTTTTGATGTGATTAGCTTCGTTTGCTTCGGTGCTTAACCAATTTGCAAATAAAGTTCCTGTGTCTTGATGGTGTTCTTCTAAACTGTTGGTTAGATAAACTCTAAATCGTTGGTTGGTGGTTGGTTTGTAGCCTGTTTCAGTTAAAAGCAAATCTAATTTAAGGTGAGCCATTGCGTAACTTGCCATTAGCAACTCAAAACCGTTTAAACGTGGTAATAAATGCGTTTCTACATAATTGCTCCAAATGCCTTGTTGTCCCTCAAACCTTTTGTGGATTTGTTTAATAACTTCGGCAAGGAATGTGCCTGTGCCTGTTGAGGGGTCGAGAATTTGAACTTTATGCACCTCCTGCTCAACGGGCTTATTGTTGCCCTGCACAGTTGTTTTAATCTTGGTTTTTGAGGTGTCGGCTAAACCTTGCGGTAGGTCAAATTCAGTTTTTAGAATATCGTCAACGGCACGTACAATAAAGTTAACCACAGGTGCAGGGGTGTACCAAACTCCACGGGTTTTGCGAAGGTTTGAATCATATTCTCTTAAAAAATCTTCGTAAAAATGGATTATTGGGTCTTCCATTTTTGTGCTCTTGCCGTAGTTCTTTAGCATTTCCTCCACGTTGCAGGCAAGGAATATGTTAACCAAATCGTCAACAATCCACTTAATACGGTCGTCCACATCTAAACCCGCTATGTAGCCAAACAGCTTTTTTAAGAATGGATTTGATTTGGGAATTAACTCATAGGCTTCTTGTCTGCTAAAAGTGTCCAGTGATGGGTCGTGCAGTCGAGCCGCAAACATCCCGTAGGTAATAGTTTGGGCGTACACATCGGCAAAGCCCTTTGGGGTAATATCGTGAATGAGGATTTGCTTAAAGGCGTTCATCTGGTCTTTAAGCGTGCTGTCCTCGTTGTGGGTTTCGTCGCTGGTAAGGGCTTTTTCAATAACATCGGAGAGTAGGCGAGCTTTGCCAGCCATCATTTCGGCAAGCTTCTTACTGCTCTTTATGGTTTGCCCAATGTGGGTGCAAAAATCCTTAATTAGCTTCTCGAATGTTTCGAAGTTCTCGGGTAGCGGTTTTATTCCCTTATCGGTTAGCTCGCCAATGGCAATTTTGGTAACAAAATGTCCATCGCGGTAAAGGTGGAAGTCAATATAATCGGTAAATATGAGGTTGTTCAACGATGCTTTGTAGCGGTCGAATTGTTCTTTATGTAAGGTTTTCTTTACGCCGTCGAGGTCGGTATCGCCAATGTCCTTTGCTTCAATAAAGCCAACGGGAATATTCCGCTTGGTAATAATATAATCAGGCGCACCGCACGATTGGCGTTTGGGTTCGTTGGTGGCTTTAATTTCGGGAACTAAACTCTCAATAAGCTGCTGCAAATCGCCACGGAAAGTATGCTCTGTTGCATTTCCAAGTTTGTAACGGGAGTTAATGCTTTGTATGTAATCGGATGTAGTCATTTATAATGCTTTAAAGTCACTAAATTAAAACACATTTTCAATTCTAAATCTGCCGTCGGATTCATTGAATTGAATTTGATAGATTTTTTCCTTTGGAACTAAAGCGACAACCGAAGGTAATAAATGTTTTGAAAAATTTAAGCCTAGAATAACTTTTGATAAGGATTCTTTTATTGACAAATAAATATCCTCTGAGTCGTCTGAAAAAGTTAAAAATCGGTATTCGGATTCGCTTTCCCAGTCAATATTTTTGGTAAAAAATCTTTCATTCACTTCTTTCTCATCCTTGATGAATCTTTCCCAATGTTCAGTTGGACTAGGTGATTTATGGTCAGGATATTTGTCATATCTAACACCACTCAAAGGTATAGGTAAATAAGAAAATTGATGAACTTTGTAATTTACTTTACTGTCAATTATACCATATTCTTTGATTACTTTCCTGTTCTCGTTATAGAATAAATCCAAATCAATTTCTAAGCAAATCCCTTCGTGGTTTTGTCCATAGAAAGACCACATTTTTTGAAACTCATAACCACACATCCTTTGTGATGTGTTTTCAATCTGTATATTTTTATCAGTGGAGAACGAGGTTATTCTTGTTTGCTTTCTAATATTAAGGGCAAGAAGGTAACTATATGAATTAGCGGGGTATTTTCTAAGAGGATGTAATGATTCAGTAAAGTCAACCTGATGGAAAAGGTTTTCCTTTGGGTCATTCATATTTGCAATGTGATTCATTCTTAAAATTTTCTCAGGTAGAATTTTCCTGATAGCAGTCTCTGCTTTAGTATAATGATAAAGGTGTGTTATGTTCATATATTCGGTTGTTTAAAGGTTTTAACAAATGTAAATAATTTTATTGTGCATAGGACAAATTGCAGTTCTTTTGCAAACAAAGGGTTTTGGGGTGGGTTTGTGCGTGTTTGCAAAAGTTCTGCAATGTGCGGTGGGTTTCTTAATCCCAAATGCGCCCGCAGGGCGCAAGGCGGGTGGGCAAAAAAAATTAAAACCCTTTGTAAAAGGGTTTGTTTTTCTTTTCGTCTTTATCTTCAGTGAATTTAAATTACGAATGAATATGAAGTATCATCGAAATGTTTTCAACCTTGCTGCTAACGGATGGGGGTACGTTGCGTGCCCCGTCGGTTTAGGGCGGTTTCCGTATCCACCCGATAAACGTAAATTGAAACGGGATAATTTCCTAATCAACCAGCCCTGGGGCATGCGATGTACCCTTTGTTAGCGCCTGTACTTTCCTTCTTTTCTACAATCTGTTCTGCGGTGGGTTTGTGCGCTGGCCATAGGAAATTTTTGCGCGCTGGCTCTCTAAAATCATAACGCCCAACCTTCCCTTGCAGCGTTCTTTTCAATTCCATTTCCCAGAACTGAAATTCAATCCGCCGCTAAATTCTTGGTGAAATGCATTCGTGCGGGATTTCGGTCAAGGTGTGAACTCAAAATCGTGCAAAATTTCAGTCAGGGTGTAAAATTCTTTGATTCTGGGTGAATTTCAAATTCTAAGCAATTCTCAAAACGCTGCACTTCTCTCCTACTCTTTCTCGGGCGTTACTTTGGTCTAATCTGATTCTTGGTCAGGCGAAAAATTTACTAGCCTAGCGAAAGTCTGTCTGTGACTAAAAATCAAGGGGAAATTTTCAGGATTCAATATGTAAAATCTAAATCTAGGCTACAAATTCAAATCTTTGGACAGACTGCCGATAGGCTTGCATTCTCCAACTTTTCAATCAGTATTGGCGCTAACTCGTTTATATGTATGACAAAACCATACAATACATTCCTAATTGGGAGGATATGTATGATTTTAGTCATACAAGTAGCAAAACTAAAGAAATTTTCAAATTATCAAATGAACTTTAATTTTTTTTGCAAACTTTTTCGACTATCGAATGAAGTTAATCGTGGTAAACGAGCAAACCCCAGCCCTTTCCCCTTAGAGGTAATGGAAGGGGAAAAGCCAAAAGGGGCATACGGCCTTGATTTTCTTTGGTTCTTTCTTGTATCAAGATAAGAAAGAACATTTAAATGGTGCTTTTCAATGCTTTTCCGTTGCGATGCAATGGTTCACTCTTGTTCTTTGGCCTATGCATGGCGTGCATCGCTACTTGTACAGAGTTACCCAACCTGCTATCAATATTACGCCCCTATGGGGCTGAAAACGTTGCTCGTTATTAGTGAATTTAAATGGAACGCTGATGAAGGAGATTATGCGGATTTACACTGTGAAACACCGTGTAAACCCATGAAACGCTGTGATATTTATTAAGTTGATTGTTGACAGTAAAATCAACAGAACGCCGAAAGTGCAGATTGAAATAATGTGTTGATATACAGCCAGCCAAGCTCTAAACACCTCTCTGTACACTGCACACTAAATGTATAATCCCGCTAATGCAGGGCAGGCACTATAACCTTAAAAAGCTATATTTGCAAAAACACAAATGCATAACACAATGAAACGAATGTCACTGTTTAAGGCGTTAGTCCTATCTTCATTCGGACTATTTGCTGCGGGTCATGCACTTGCTCAAATTGATGATCCTATTCAATGGTCGGCTACCACTAAAAGAGTTGATGCCAGCAAGTTCGAGGTGGTTATCACCGCTCGTATCGATGGGGGTTGGCATCTATACTCAACCAAATTGCCCGAAGGAGGTCCACTGCCTACCAATTTTATCTTTGAAAAACCTGAAGGTTACAAGCTGGTTGGAAATATCAGGGAGGTATCAAAGAGCAAAACCGAATACGACGAAATCTTTAACCTTGACCTTTCATACTTTGAAGGCGAGGCTGTTTTTTCGCAGTTAATTGAGCTCTCTGCCGATGAGGCTCCCATAAATATCAATGTTGAGTTCCAGGCATGCTACGCCGACAAGTGCATCTACCTGGAGAAAAACATTAGCACCGTTGCAAAGATGTCTGCCCTAGTTGAAGGGGCTTCAGCAGCCCAACAAGTGCAAGTTGAGAGTAAGGCCGATGTTGCTGTTGAGGCAGCAAAACCTGAAAAGCAGTCGCTCTGGTGGTTTTTTCTTGTTTCGTTTGCTGCGGGCTTAGCAGGCCTGCTTACACCATGCGTTTTCCCAATGATTCCCATGACCGTGTCGTATTTCATGGGTAAGCAGCAGAATCGGGCAAATGCCATTCTCAATGCCTTTGTGTTTGGCATTTCAATAGTAGCCATATACACATCGTTGGGTTTTATTGTGTCGTTATTTAACCTTGGTTCCGATTTTGCCAATACCTTAACCTCGCACTGGATAACCAATACCATCTTTTTTGCCCTGTTCATAGCCTTTGCAGCATCTTTCTTTGGTCTTTTTGAGATTGTGCTGCCCGGTAATTTAGCAAACAAAACCGATAGCAAGGCCGATAAGGGCGGCCTTATTGGTTCGTTCTTCTTGGCATTAACCACTGTTATAGTGAGCCTGTCGTGTGTAGGCCCAATTGTTGGTGCGTTGTTGGTTGAGGCTGCATCGGGTTTGGGGGCAAAACCCATTTTGGGAATGTTTGGCTTTTCGCTGGCTTTCTCCATTCCGTTCACCCTGTTTGCAATTTTCCCGTCGTGGCTAAACTCGCTGCCCCGCAGCGGTGGATGGATGAACTCCGTTAAGGTTTTTCTGGGATTCATTGTTCTTGCCTTTTCGCTTAAGTTCCTGCTTACCATCGATGAGGGTTACCAGCTTGATATGATTAGTCGCGAGGGTTACATTGCCATCTGGATGGCTATATTTACACTGCTGGGGCTTTACCTTTTGGGTAAAATCAAGTTTAAGTTCGATTCCGACCTTCAGCATGTGGGTGTTTCCCGTTTATTCCTGGCCATTGCCAGCTTTGCGTTTGTGTTTTATCTGCTTCCCGGGCTGTTTGGGGCGCCACTTAAAACCATATCCGGTTTATTGCCCCCACAAAGCAGCCAAAGCTTTGATTTGAAGTCGAATCAGGTTATAGTAAGCCAGAACACGTCTCCTTTTAATGATGAAAACTCGCTGTGTGAAGAACCTCGCTTTGCCGATTTCCTTCACCTTCCGCACGGGCTAAATGGCTATTTTGACTATAATCAGGCATTGCGCTGTGCCCGCGAAATGAAAAAGCCTTTGTTTATCGATTTTGTTGGGCATACCTGTGCTAACTGCAAGGTGATGGAGGCGCAGGTTTGGAGCGATCCCCGGGTGCTGGAGCGGCTCCGCCGCGACTACATTATTGTTGCCCTTTACGTGGACGATCGCACTGAGTTACCCGAAAGCGAATGGGTAACCTCGGCCCGCGATGGGAAATTAAAGAAAACCATTGGCAAATGGAATGCCGATTTTCAGGCTACCCGGTTCAACGTGAATAGTCAACCATACTATGTACTGCTCGATAACGAGGAAAAGTTACTTGCCGAGCCTCGTGGATTCGACCTCGATGTGGAGGCATTTATTCAATTCCTAGATAAAGGCGTTGAGGAGTTCAAGAAACGTACCCATTAAGTATTGGGATTTGAATATTGAGGTTGCCCCAAAGGCAGCCTCTTTTGATTTGTGCAGTGGCTATGGCAAACTAATCAATTCCCCTTTCCCTTGCCTATTTAGTTCAATTGAAGGATCTCCACGCAGGCGAATATTTCCGGTTGAGGTTATACTTGCCTTGAGGGTATCGGTTACCCAAATATCCATATCTACCGTTGAGCCCTGGTTGGCAGTGCAGTATTTTATCTGTGTTTGTGCAAGGTCGAAAAGAGTAGCGCCACGAGCATTCAGTGTGGCATACTTGGCCTGGCCTGTTACGCGGTATGTTCCATAGCTACTGCCCGAAACGTCGATCACAAGTAAATCAACATCAATATTTACATTACAATCAACATAGTTGCCCCAGTCAACCAAGTAAAACGCATGGCTTTTAAAGGAGTTGGGGATGCTTAATTTACAGGGCTGGCGGATTTCAATCATGGGTATTGTGGCTAGATGTAACTCAAGGTCGATAATGGGGTAGTCCTTTAACCATCGGCTTTTTACATTTTCCCTTATGAATAGCGTATTGTTGTGAATGTTAATCTCCACATCATTCATAACCTTATCGTGGCATTTTACAACCGCAAAACCAACGGAGTCAGGAAGTAGGGTGATGCTAAACGACCCTTTTATATCAATATTTTCAAAGGTAGCAGGTAGGTTTACACGGCGCTCAGCTATATCGCCCAGTGTGTAGGTGCTTATCAGGCTGCAGGATTGCAAAATCACAATCAAAAATATCAAAATACAAAATCTACTTTTCATATTTATTGAAAGAGTATTTGATGCCAAATTCAACAAAATCGGCCTGTGCAAGCCAGTGGGCTTTAATGGCAACTACTAGGTTTATTTCATCATAGACATTCATACGTAATCCTACCTTGTTGCTAAACGCACCAAAGCCATAAAAGCGGTTTACTAGGTAAATGCCGGGTTGGAAGACAATGCTTATGCGATTGAAGCCCATAAGGTATGTTGCGTTGATTGCCAAGGCCAGGTTGTCGTTTTTGTTGAGTGTAACTGCATCATCTGATTTATCAATTACTAAATCGGGTATAGAGTTATCCTTGTAGGCGCTAAACTCTAGCCCTACCATGGATAGGGGTGCAAAGCGGTATAGCTTCTCGGCCGATAGGCCGATAATACCATACTGCTTCTCGGTGAAGGCATCAACCGATTTTATGCTGGCGAACAGACCAAAATTCCATGATGAGGATGGGGTATTATCGTCAGGGGATTCATTTTTTACCGGATTAGGTTTTCCAAATGAGTATCGGTAACCCAGTGCGGTGGTAAAAATATTAAACCCCAGGTTTGGTTCCTTTACGCTTCCGTTTGATGCATGGGCAAGTCCAATGCTTGCTGACACATTATGATTTGCGCTTACCCTGTAGTTACATCCAATCTCGTACTGGAAGAAAACATTCAGGTGTGTACTTAATACCATGTTACTGCGGTTGCTTATGAGGTTATGCGATTTTGAGGCATAGCTCAAACCTACCGAGAGCATGTTGCTAATATTGAACCTTTTGGTGTTATGTAAGAATAGCCGATTTATGAAAAAGTATAAGCCTGTAAGCTTACCGAAAATAGTATCGTTCCCCAAACCAGAGTAGTGTAGCCCCAAACCTACAATAGGGTAGTTATACTCCTTGTTCCAGAAATTAGAACCATCGGTTGTTATGCCAAGGTTTAGCTGAATTGCATTAATATTTTCGGAAAGGAAGTAGGCCATGTAGTCATGATGGGGTATAATAAATCCCGATCGCAATTTTAGGTCGATGCTGTACTTCCCCTCCTGCGCAAAGCAATTGTAGTTTATAGCAATAGAAGTAATAACTAATATTAAAATACCTCTGGTGTTTGATACCATCATTGAATCCTATAAATAGCCACAAACTCCAAAACTCGGTTGTATTGACCCTTGTTTAGCCGGAACGAAATGTTATCCCTATAGTGTCGAACAGGGAAAATGGAGTAGGTTAGGTTTAAACCAAAACGCCATTTTACGTTATAGTTGTATTCCATGCCTGCAATACCATCCATTTCAAACTTATTGAAAGCCGATACTTCATCAAGGGGGAAGGGTCCTAGCGAGTTCTCCTCGGTTGCTTTGTTTAGGTAACCAGTCGATAGTCCTAATACAGCATTAAATCCGTTTGCAAACCGGTAGCCAGCAACCACAGGTAAGTCAAAGTAGTTGAGGCGCATGCGGTAAAAATCGGGAATATCGGTCGAGCGGCTTTTAGCATAACTCCCTTTTTGTATGAACCGGAAACTTAAGCGATAAAACCACCCGGAAAGTGTACTGCGTTCAACCCAAATGCCCGCAATGAGGCCAGCCTTGTTGTACCCGCCATAGGTGTCGCCATCTACTTGAGTGGCAGCCACTCCAACTATTAGCCCTCCCCTAAAGTTCTGGCCATGTATTTGAGTGCTCCCCAAAAATAGCAAAATAAATCCCAAGAGTAGTAACCTATTCATTTTTAATCATCTCAATAAACCTTGGAACACCCACCGATGCTTTTTTCTTTATTACCGTGACATCGCGCCGCCAGATATTTATATCATTTGGATCAATAAGGTATATAGGACAATCCTTGGGGGCATAGTCGAGCAATCCGGCTGCGGGGTAAACGTTAAGCGATGTGCCAATCACGGCGAATATCTCGGCTGTTTGAACCAGTTTAAACGCCTCGTTCATCATGGGAACCTCTTCGCCAAACCAAACAATGTGCGGGCGTAGCTGGTAACCATCAACGGTATCGCCCCATTTGATATCGTTGTAGCCAATATCGATAATTCTGCTTGGGTTGCCGGTTGGCCTTGCCTTGGTTAGCTCACCATGCAAGTGAAGCACATTCTGGCTTCCAGCACGCTCATGCAGGTTATCAACATTCTGGGTGATTACAAATACATTGAACCAATTTTGTGCATTGGCAAGCGCTTTGTGGGCTGCATTGGGCTCAACGGTTGGCAGCTGTCGCCTTCGTTGGTTGTAGAACTCCAGCACGAGCTGTGGGTTTTTCTTCCATCCATCGATGCTTGCCACCTCCATAACATCATACTCTTCCCAAAGCCCTCCCATGTCGCGGAAAGTGCGAATTCCACTTTCGGCACTTATGCCTGCTCCCGTGAGAACTACCAGTCGTTTACGTGTGGTCATAAATCGAAATGAATTTTATAGAACTTTTCAACATCCCTGTTAAGTGTTAAATAGAAATTGTAGGTTTTGGTGGGATTGAACTCAAACTTAGTCCACTTGTCGTAAATCGTTTTGGTACGGGCAATAATTTCTTTGTCGAAAATATTGGTGAGCTGTATTAGTCCGGTTTGCTCCTTGTTGATAAGCTTGCTTAGCAGCACGTAGTTTTCCCCTTTGGCCCATGAACTAAGCGGAAAGCAATCCTTTTTTAGTTTAAGTGCGAAATCGCATAACTTGGCGTTTTGGCCATCGGGGGCAGTAATAATATCGGGCAGTATGCCCCTTGCGCCAACCCACAGTGGAATGGCAACCGGTGCGGGCTGAAAGCCCAGCTTTACCCACATGATGGCAAACTGGGTAATGGTGGCGCAACGGCCAGGGGCCAAGTTGATGATGTGTCCCTCAAGGTCTCCAACCTTTGTTGAATCGGTTTTAGGTTTGATATTGTACGAAGCCGAGTTCATTATGGCAAAACCAGCGCTGTTAGCCCCTGCCCATGCTTGACGTTCGGGGTCGTTTGAGTTGATTAGTGCTAAATACCTAAAACGCGCCCCTGCCTCAAACACTATTTTATTGTTAAAGTCATTGGCATCGCGATGCTTCCATAGCAGCGGTCGTCCGTCGGGTGTAGCCTTACCGCTAATAATGGCTGTAGTACAAGCAAAAGCTTGAGCGGCCAAAAGAATCAATGCAAGTAAAAGTACATACCTTTTCATAGGAAATCTGGCTTAAATAGAACTAATTTTTTTATATTGCAAGATATGAAATAATTGTAAATCTAAACCAAAATGGGTATGAAATACGCAATGTTAATTATCGCCTTAGCTATAGGTATTCTTTTTGGCTGTAAACGCCATGAAAAACTAACCGTTGAGCTGGCTAGATTTGACCTAGCTCGCATTAAGGTGAAGAATCCCATTAAAAGGGTTAGGGCGCAAACGCTCTACTTGCCGATTTACTCCAGCATACCCTTTGCCGAGGGCAAGTCGTTTTATGGGTTAAGTTCATTTATGGCTGTTCACAATACCGATTTTAATAAACCAATTTACGTTATTAGCGTTTACTACCCCGATACACATGGGAGACTAATAAAGGACTTTTTGCAATCGAAGGTTGATACAGTAATGCCCATGCAAACGGTTAACCATTTTGTTCCGGAAAGCGACAGAAGCGGTATTGGAGCAAATTTTGTTCTGGAGTGGATAGCCGATTCTGCTGTAAATGAACCCCTGGTTGAGACCATCATGGTAAGTTTAACCAGTGGACATGGTGTCTCGTTTTTAAGTGAAGGTAAAATTTTGAACGAGTTGTATTAGGCAGATGAACTTTACCACCGAAAACTTTCTGCTTATTGGCTCGCTGCTGCTATTTATTAGCTTGATAGCCGGAAAAACATCGTTTCGCTTGGGTGTCCCAACGCTTATCTTTTTTCTGTTTGTTGGAATGCTTGCAGGCACATCATTTTCCGGATGGGTTGTTTTTAACGATGCCATTACTGCTCAGTTCATTGGAGTTGTTGCCTTAAATTTTATTCTATTTGCTGGAGGGTTCGAAACCAATTGGATTAGTATTAAGCCGATTTTATGGCATGGTGTAACCCTTTCCACGCTGGGGGTGCTGTTAACAGCTCTTTTCTCGGGATTTGTTACCTGGCTTGTGACAGATTTTAGTATTACGGAGAGCTTTTTAATTGGCTCAATAATATCGTCAACCGATGCGGCTGCTGTTTTCTCAATACTTCGCTCAAAAAATTTAGCTCTAAAGCGCAATTTGAGGCCAATACTTGAGCTTGAGAGCGGCAGCAACGATCCTATGGCCTATCTATTGACCATCATTTTTCTTGGACTTGCTACAAGCCCCGCTTTGTCAGTCTGGGAGGTTGTAAAACTCTTTCTAAGCCAGATAGTAATTGGCATTGGTATGGGTGTGGGTTTTGGGTATGCAAGTAAATACATAATTAACAATATCAAGATTGAATATGAAGGGTTATACCCTGTATTAGCAATTACCCTGATGTTGCTAACCTTTTCCCTAACCGATTTTATTGGAGGGAATGGATTTTTGGCTGTTTACTTATCGGCAATATTTCTGGGGAACAGCCACTTAATACATAAAAAGACCATTCTGAAAATGTTCGATGGTTTGGCCTGGCTTATGCAAATAATCCTTTTCATTACACTTGGTTTACTGGTGAATGCGAGTGAAATTATTCCGCACATAGGAAACGGTTTGCTTATTGCCTTTGGATTAATGTTTATTGCACGACCATTGAGCGTGTTCATGAGTCTTTCCCCTTACAGGATGAAGAACCGTGAGCGGTGGTATATTGCATGGGTAGGATTGCGCGGCGCAGTGCCTATTGTGCTTGCCACATACCCCTTAATTGCTGGAATGGCTAAGGCTCGGGAGATATTCAATATTGTATTTTTTATCACCATAACGTCGGTGTTAATACAGGGCACATCGCTTATTCGAGTAGCAAAGTGGTTTAGGGTGTTGCTTCCGCAAAGGGTTAAGCAAATTACCCCTGTTGATGTTATGCTAAGGGAAAATATTAGCACCGAAATGGTTGAGGTTGATATACCCCACGATAGCTGCGTTGTAGGGAAACGAATAGTTGACTTAAATTTTCCTGAAAAATCGCTTATTGTGCTAATTCAACGCGACGATAGGTATATTTCGCCTACGGGCTCAACAGTAATTGAGCCTAACGATAAGCTCATAATTGTGGCCGAAGATAAAACTTCGCTAAGGGAAAGCTTTAGTTGTTTGAGTTTACATGCTAATACGCATCAGCGCTAACTCTTTCAAGCAAAGCTAGCGTTTCAACATGGTGTGTTTGTGGGAAGAAATCGAAGGGTACGCATCGTACTAATCGGTATCCATTTGTGCAGAGCCATCTCAAGTTCTTTGAGAGGGTGCCCGGGCTGCACGATAGGTAGGCAATTCGATTGGGGAGCCCCTGTTTAGTAATCCATTCTAGAACCTCCGCTTCAAGTCCCGTGCGTGGTGGGTTTGCATAAAGTAAAATTTCTTTTCCCTGATAGCGCTTATTATCAGTCCATTCAATAATTTGAGGGACTCTTTGCCTGCAAGCACCCCGCAAAACCATCGCTTGGGGAACATTCAAACGAGCGCACTCCACAGCCTCGCCTCCAAGTTCAACACCAATTACAGTGGCTCCCTGGTTAATCCATCGTCGCATTGAGTTTCCAGTTCCGCAGTATAGGTCAATAACAGCATTATTATCATCAGGGTTTAAGAACCTTTCAGCCTCCTCCAGCGATTGGTTGTACAGTTCGGGTATCAACTGCTGAAAAGCAGCGGGGCCATATAGTAAGCCGTTGTAGTCGGTAGAGCGGGGATTCCCCCAAATGAGTTTCCATCCCGATTTCTCAAAAATCCTTCGACCGGTTGACGGGTTCATGTGGTACCATAAACCTTCAATTCCCATGCTGGCAAGTCGTTGGGCAACATCTTTACTGAGCCAGTTTAATGTTGGTTCCTGCTTCGATTTGATTACCAGAACAGCCTGTGCTCCTGAAATCACAATGCATGCAAGCGCAAAAGAGTGTTCCTGCGGAAACGAATCCGCAAGCAGGGTGAGTGCTCTGTTCAACTCTGGTGCATGTACGGGGCAGTTGGGAATTGGAACAAACTCGTCGCGCCGCCACATCCCAAACTCCCATTTACCTCCATCAAACCTTGCGCTTAGGGTTGTCTTAGTGCGATAGCCCCAACGTTCACTCTCCGGTACTGAGCGCACGGGTTCAACCACTTGGGCCCATTCCGTTAGTTTACTTTTGATGAATGCTTGTTTTTGCTCAAGGCTATTGGTCATCGACCATTCCCTGTGGCTACATCCCCTGCAATCCGGATTACAACCCTGCGGTAGCATTAAGTTTTATTTTTCGCAAATGTAAGGAGTTTTTAACCGAAGTATCATGAATTGATTGAGGAATGAGTTGGAATGAGCCGTAATAGAAGGAATATGATGGAGTTTGAGGATGTTTGAGTCCGTAAACCGTAAACCGTTAAATGTTTGACCTTAAGCGGGTGTGATTTGGGATAGGCATGTTAACCGTTAAGCACACCAAAAATAAATCGGGACAGTAAGAAATGATACAGATTGATTCGGAATGATTGAATTTTGTTGGTCGATTCGTCAATTTAAAAATTCATTTGACGAATTGAGATTATTTTATATTACACTGATTTCCAGTCTTCATAAAAATACTTAATTTTGAAATGTGCATTTTAATTTGCAGGTTGATATTCGCTTTCTGGCTTGTAATTTGCTGTGAAATAATGCTATATTTTGCATTTGAGAGATATAAAGATGAAAACTAAATACGAGATGCTGCGCAAATTATTGGTTTACTTTATGTCGGTGTTGCTATTACTTGTATCAAAAGCCGATACTCTTGTCTTTCAGGACACACCGGAATCAGTAGTTAAGAAAATTGCCGAGGCCATTGAAAAGGGCGATGTGGAGAGTCTTACCCGAAATTTCTTCAAAACAGTTGAAATCGACTTGCTTGGCGATGAAAATTTTTATAGTCAGGCGCAGTCGGTATTACTGCTCCGTTCTTTTTTTGAGAAAAACATTCCTGTTAAGTTTACCATTAACCATCAGGGTGCGAAGGATTTAACGGCATTTGCCATTGGAACTTTGCAGTGCAAGAATGGGTTATTCCGCATATCCATATTTTTAAAGACCGAACAGGGGAAAACATACATACATCAGTTCAGAATTGAGCCTGAGTCGGTCATAAATCCAAAGTAAGGCAATGAATACATACGAAAATCTTATTGATAGGCTAATAAACTTGGCTATTGCAGAGGATATTGGCGAAGGGGACCATTCGGCGCTTTCGTGCATACCCTCAAGTGCCACAGGCGCTGTGCAGCTCATGATGAAGCAGGAGGGCGTTATTGCCGGTTTACAGATTGCAGAGCGCATATACAAACGGATTGAAAGTGATGTTCAGGTTAATTTTTTGAAAACCGATGGCGAGTTACTCCAACCCAGCGATATCGCCTTTAGGGCTTATGGTAGGGTTCATGCACTTTTGCAGGCCGAAAGAATTGTTCTTAACGTTCTTCAGCGCATGAGCGGTGTTGCCACTCAAACCCGCGAATACGTTAGACTATGTGAGGGAACAAAGGCAAAGGTCCTCGATACCCGCAAAACTACACCGGGTATGCGTGTGCTCGATAAGATGGCGGTTGCCATTGGAGGGGGATTGAATCACAGAATGGGGCTATTCGATATGATTATGCTTAAGGATAACCACATCGATTTTGCTGGTGGAATTGAGCGGGCAATACAATTGGCAAACGAATATCTTGCCAAAATTGGCCGAAACCTCGATATTGAGGTAGAAACACGAAGTTTAAAGGATGTGGAAACGGTTTTACGTGTTGGCGGCGTTCGGCGCATCATGCTCGATAACTTTACGGTTGCCGATACCCGCAAGGCTGTTGAACTGATTAATGGCCGTTACGAAACGGAATCGTCGGGAGGGATAAACCTCAGCACCATACGCGAATACGCCCTTTGCGGTGTCGATTACATATCGGTTGGGGCTATCACCCATCAAATCAAAAGTATCGATATGAATCTAAAGAAAATTGATTAAGGAATGGTAAAGGCTTTCGGTAAACACAAGGCATTCGTTAAGCGCTTTAGAAGCGTAGTAACCTTGTTCCGTCGAAAGTTAAAATATTTTACCGTGCCAAGCCTTCATGGGGTTCCTGTTGTTGATGTTGTTCGATATTTTTTCCGGGGAATTGTAAACGGTGCCATTACCACCAGGGCTTCTGCCGTTGCTTTTAGCTTTTTTCTGGCCACCGTTCCCTTGCTAATTTTCATCTTCACGCTTATTCCATACCTCCCGCTCGAAAATTTTCAGTTTCAGCTGCTACAGATTGCCAAGGGAATCATGCCAACCTATGCCTACCAAACGGTAGAGGCAACGCTGGTTGAGGTAGTAACTACTAAAAGTTCCGGGTTACTTTCGTTTGGTTTCCTTGCGGCAATTTTTTTCAGCCACAATGGTGTAAGCGCCCTTATCGATGCGTTCAATGCTACATACCATACAATTGAAACCCGTAACTTTGTTGAGCAGCACCTAATTGCTTTGCTTTTAACTTTTCTGCTGCCATTAATTGTTGTGTTAGGCATTGTATTGCTTTTTTTTGGAGAGTATCTGTTGAACATTTTGGGCAACTGGGGTGTTTTACATTCATCCACAATTTTGTTTATTGCTATGATTATTAAGTGGTTGTTTGCCATGCTGGTTTTCTTCTTGGGGATATCGCTGGTTTACTACCTTGCCCCATCGCGCAAGGATAAGTTTAGATTTTTCTCTCCTGGAGCCATACTAGCAACTATACTCATAATTCTTACCTCATTCGCCTTTTCATACTATGTGAATCGCTTTGGTCAGTACAATAAATTTTATGGTTCTCTAGGAGGATTAATAGCCTTTCAGCTGTGGTTCTACTTCAACGCCTTTGGGTTGATTCTGGGGTTTGACCTGAATGCCAGTATCCGTAGCGCCATTAATGGTCGTAAGCAGCGAATCGACATACAGATGGGTTAATTATAAATATTGATGCCATGAGCCCCAAAGACCTTAACGCATTAAGATATGAGTATTCCTTGAAATCACTCAACGAGAGTGAGGTAAAACCATTGCCCATTGAGCAATTTGACCTATGGCTGTGCGAGGCAATTAATTCCGGAATACTTGAACCCAATGCCATGACCCTTGCAACGTCAACCTTCGATGGCAAGCCATTGGCCAGAGTAGTTTTATTGAAGCACTATGATGAGAAGGGACTATCGTTTTTCACTAATTACGAAAGTCGAAAGGCTAAAAATATACTCCAAAACCCTTATGGCGCCCTTGTTTTTTTCTGGCCAGAACTGGAACGACAGGTAAGAATTGAAGGTAAAATACAAAAAGCAACCGATGCCGAAAGCGACAGTTACTTTAAGTCGCGACCCGAAGCCAGCAAGATTGGGGCTTGGGCTTCGCCTCAGAGCTCAGTGATTCCCAACCGCAAGTACCTGGAACGCTTAATGGCTGATTTTGAGGAAGAATTTAAAGGCAAAACCGTTAAACGCCCACCCAACTGGGGTGGATACACTCTAGTACCTACACTTTTTGAATTCTGGCAGGGGCGTCCTAACCGTTTACACGACAGGATACAGTACACACTGATAAATAATCAGTGGAATATTGAGCGTTTAGCTCCTTAGTGATTATCGGATTTCTTTTCGATTAAGCTTAGTATTTTTTTGATAAGCAGATGTGAATCGATGGGCTTGGTTACGTAATCGTCGCAGCCGCGTTCGATGCTCTTGTTAAACTTCGACTGGAGTGCATATGCCGTTTGGGCAATAATAGGCAAATCGGGGCGCAGGCGTTTGAATTCCGCCGCTATTGTGTAACCATCGGCATTGGGTAGTCTGATATCGAGCAGAACAATGGTTATATCCTTGTGTTTTTTGAATAAAACACGTGCCACGCAGGCATTATGTGCAAAAAGAGTTTTTGCACCGGTTGGTTCCAGCAAGCGCTCAAAGTAAAGCCTAATCTCACTGATATCTTCCACAACTAATATTTTTTGCCTTTTAGCAACTCCGACGTTAGGATTTTTTGCTCTTCTTTTTTTGAACGCTTACCACTCTTGTTCCCTTAATGGAAAGGTATAGTGAAGTAGAATGTTGAACCTAGACCTTCAGTGCTTTCTGCCCAAATATGTCCTCCTTGCAGGTTGACTAACCCCTTGCTGTCGTTGGCATTCATTATGGTTTGTGCCAAAATCCGTATCTCCTCCTCGAACTTCTTTTGTTGGGTTATATCGCGAAGCAAAACAAGAAAAATCTTTTCGCCGGCAGGAACAATGCGGGCTTCGTAATAAAAAGTGTTTTTTTCATGCTTAAAGGAATACTCGAACCGTTGAAGTTTACCCGTAGCGGTGGCATAGCTATGTGCCTCTGAGTATTTCTTGAAAATGGCTGGTGGAAAGATTTCGGAGATATTTTTGCCAAGGTGAGAGTTGGTAATTTCGGGGTAGAAAGTTATTTCGGTAGGCGCAAAGTCAATAAGGATGCCTTGGTGGTTAATTCGGAATAAATGGTCAGGAATAGCCAAAAGCATGGCTTTGAATTTTGCTTCGTTCTCTGTAAGTTCGTCAATGACGATTTTGCGATCGGTAACGTCGGTGAGCATGCCATCAAAGTAGTGGCATCGGGGTTTTCGGTAACATTGGGCTGGAGGATGTTCTGAACCCATATGGTGGAGCCGTCGGCTCTCAGCATTTCAACCTCTATGGGCAGTTTGGTGGTGGCGCAGTCAACCAACCACTTGTTAAAATTGCTTAGGAACGATTTAATATTGCTGCCTGTAGCCGCTTGGGAACTACTAAACCCAAAAATCGCAGCAAATGCTGGGTTGCAGTAAACAATTTGCCCGTTGCTAAGTATTCGGTAAAGACCCACAGGAATCTGTTCGGTGAGGGTACGGTACTTCTCCTCGCTTTCACGGAGTACCGCCTCAGCATTCTTCCGGTCGGTAATATCGTGGCACATGGCAAAAATAACCGATAGCCCAAAGTAGTCGCCACGGTTAAAAACCATGTCAATAGGAACCAGATCGTTGTTTTTCTTAATCCCCAAAAATTCAATTTTTTGGGAATGCCCTTGGTATGCAAGCCTTACCGAACGCGTAACTTCATCGATCGATGTTTGTGTGCTGTAGGTAATTTCATAGATAGTTTTTCCAAGCAGCTCATCCTTGCCGTACCCAAAGAGTATATGTCCGCTTTTATTTGTATCAAGAATTACACCACTTGAGTCCATAATCAGTATGCCCTCGCTTGAGTTGTTGAATAGACCCTTGTAGTTTTCCTCGCTTTCCCTTATGCCCTTTTCAGCCTGTTTTATTGTGGAGATATCGCGGATGAAAACGATGTCGATTTTTTCGCCGGCTTTATCGACAATGTTTACGT
Organism: Bacteroidales bacterium; assembly: GCA_011045955.1. Lineage (GTDB taxonomy): Bacteria > Bacteroidota > Bacteroidia > Bacteroidales > Tenuifilaceae > Tenuifilum. The sequence goes on from DSBV01000103.1 coordinate 46,086, forward strand.
TGAATTCAACATGAATTTTTTCATTTTGGGAGGACATCAGGATGGTTTCGTAAATGTTGGCTCAGGCTTACCTGCCAGTCGGTTTTTGTACCTCTGGAGTAAAAGCTCTTGCTGGTTTGGGTGTATAAACTTAGTTATGGGGTGGTTAAGGAATTCCTCGGGCTTGGTGTTTAGAATTTCAATGATACTGGGATTCCCGTAGATTACTGCTCCGCCCTTTACAAATACAATGCCATCGTTGGAGTGCTCAACCAGAATCCTGTACATCTCCATCGATTCTTTAAGTGCCTCTTCGGCTTGTTTGGCGCGGCTTATATCGGTTGAAATAACCATTATGCCATATTTCCCGTTAGGGAAAATGACGCGGGTTTCGTGAAGTTGTACAAAGCGTTTACTACCGTCTTTTCGGATATAGTAAACCTCCGTAATAAGCGATTCGCCCCGTAATATTTTTTAAATGTTGGTATCTACCTGTTCGGCCAGCTCCTTGGGTGCAAGATCGTGAAAGCGCATTTTTAGGAACTCGTCGTGGGTGTAGCCTAAATTTCGGAAGCGGCAGTGTTGGTATATAATATTTCCTTCATCATCGCACAGGAGAACGCCGTTAGGCGATTGCTCAAAGATTATTCTCCACTCCTGCTCCTCGGTTATAATCTTTTTAAGCCTGATATGGTTTGTATCAAAATTATTACCTGCAAAGGTTTCAGCTTTTTGTATCTGTTTCTTAAGTAGTTGTAAATCAATGGCAATATCTAATTCCTTGTCGGTGAAATTTGGCTCGATATCCAAATTCTCAGATAGGTTTGCTGTTAGGTTGGCAATTTCTTTATAGGGTTTTCCGGTGTAGTAAAGGGTTACGCCTTCATAATCGTCCAATATCTCTTTATATTTTTGGTATGTATTTTCGTTTTCCAGACCTGCTATGGCAACATTAAAGATAGGCAGTTCAATTTCGGTTGAAATTCTATCCAGAGTTAGGCACGAGTAACCCTTTGCTTCCAGTATTGTTTCAAATTTATAAACCAGAAGAATCTGATTAATAATAGGTAACGCAACCTTCGATGCCAACTCCTATTAGTTTTCCATGCGTATAAATATTGTATTTTTACTTTTATTAACAAATTTACGGCTTCTTTTTTTGGGTGTTTTTTATCGAAAAAGGTTAAAGGTTGACGAAGCCTAGAACTAACGCGATTAATTTTACCTCCGAAGTGTGGCTACCAGCCGGTTGGGGTTTAACAAAAGGTCGAGCGCGTGGCTTACCGAGTTGCAAACAATGGAGGCATGTTTAAGGGATTGCGGAGATGCTCCTTCGGCCTGAATGGTTGCTATACTTAAAGCAGCATGCTTTAGCATTTGCCAATCGTTGTATCCATTTCCAATGGCAGCACATCTTTTCTTGCCCAGTTGTTTCAGATAGATTTTTTTCTGTCTGTCCTGCTGTTGCTTTTTAAGTATCTTAACCTGGCATTCAATACCTTTAAGCTGATTGGTTACAGTTCCAAAGGTATCGGCGGTAACCACATGAATGTTCAGCTTGTTTGAGAACTTCTGCAGGCGTTCCTTTACCCCATCAATCAGATTGCCATCAACGGCAAGCGTGCCGTTAAAGTCGAGTACAAGATTTTCAAGATAAAGTGTTTTTCTTCCCGGAATCTCTATTGTTATCATGGGTCAAGTATTTTTCCAGTTAGCGTATGGGTTTTCGGAAAGGTGGGAATTGTAATAACGGTAATCGTGGGTAACCTCTTGGGTAACCCAATCGGGTAGAGTAATCCTTTCATCTTCCGTTTGCAATTCAAGTTCAGCAAGCAAAAGTCCTTTGTTTTTTCCTTCAAAAACATCAACCTCCCATGTTTTGCCATTATGGTCAATCAAATACCTGTTTTTTTCTATAACTGCACCGCAAAACTTTTGTATTAGTTCGTGGGCTTTATCGATAGGTATTTCAAATTCTATTTCTTTTCTGGCTATACCTTGAACAAGGCCTTTGATGGTCATAAAGGCTTTTTCGCCTTTTATTCTTACCCTTATGGTCTTTTCAGGGTTTGTGGTAAGGTATCCCTGTACAATTTTAAAGGGTTTGGGCTTTGGAAGGCTTTCCCACCTCTGTATATCAACCAGGTATTTGCGTTCAATTTCCATACTGTAAAAATAAAAAAAGCCCGCCCAAACAGGCGAGCTTTTAGCCAATTTTGACTAGAAAAGTTTCTTTTTGAAGTATAGCGCTACGTTAACCAGTCCGATCATTACCGGAACTTCAACAAGCGGGCCAATAACTGCGGCAAATGCTTCGCCTGAGTTTATTCCAAAGATTGCAATGGCTACTGCTATTGCTAACTCAAAGTTATTGCTTACTGCGGTAAACGAGAGAGTAGTGGTTTGCTCGTAGGTTGCTCCGGCCTTTCGGCTCATAAAGAACGAAAGCAAAAACATAATCACAAAGTAGGCAAGTAATAGAATGGCAATCAGCACAACATCCATTGGGATTTTCACAATGTACTCGCCTTTAAGCGAGAGCATAACAACAATGGTTAAAAGTAAAGCGATTAAAGTGATTGGGCTGATTTTCGGAATAAATTTAGTGTTATACCAATCCTTACCTTTCAACCGTACCAATGTAAAGCGTGTGATAAACCCGGCAATAAAGGGAATGCCAAGGTAAATAAATACACTCTCGGCAATCTGGACAATGGTGATTTGCTCCACGGAGCTGTTGGTTGGTATTCCAAACCACCCTGGCGATGAATACGTAAGCGTAAACCGAGTAAAAGAGAACCTGAAAGATTGAGTTGAAAGCAACCAGTCCTGCGGCATACTCGGTATCGCCTTTGGCCAAATCGTATCAAACAATCACCATGGCAATACACCGAGCTAGTCCAATCATGATAATGCCGTACATGTACTGCAGGTTGGTCTCGCTCGGGAACAGCTTGTAAAAGACAATTGCTAGGGCAAACATCAGAATTGGGCCAATAAGCCAGTTCTGAATAAGCGATAGCGAAAGGATTTTGTAGTTCCTGAAAACATCGCCAAGTTCTTCGTACTTTACCTTGGCTAGAGGGGGGGTATATCATCAGAATAAGCCCAATGGCAATGGGGATATTTGTTGTGCTATAGGGCGATGGTTTCATGGCATCCCAAAAATCGGCAATAGCTGGGAAGAAATGCCCGCTCAACACTCCAATGGCCGTGGCTAAAAATATCCACAGGGTTAGATACATGTCTAAAAACTTTAGCCGTTTTTTCATGGTTCAAATTGTTTTAATAAACTCGCTAAACTTTTCTTTGATTTCGTCTCTAACCTTGCGGAATACCGCTATAACCTCATCGGGAGTTCCGGTGGCTTCGGCAGGGTCTTCGAAACCGATATGTAGCCTATGCTTTACCTTGCCTAAAAAGGCTGGGCAGGTTTCCTTAGCATTATCGCAAACCGTAATCACGTAATCCCATTCCTGGTTGATGAACTGGTCAACCAGCTTGGGCTTATTTTGGCTGATATCGATGCCTAATCCGGCCATAGCCTTTACGGCATTAGGATTAACCTGCGTAGCAGGTTCAGTCCCAGCCGATTCAACAGTTAAGTTGCTGTCGAACGTTTTCAGGAATTCTTCGGCCATCTGACTCCGGCAGCTGTTGCCTGTACATAGAATTAAAATCTTTGTCATAAGCGTAGTAGTTTATTTAAACCTTGGCCTAAGTTGGCACATACTTGAGCCATCGAGGCGTTCTTTGTTGTTGGTAATCAATGGAAGCCCATCGCGTTCCCATTCAACTATGCCGCCGGCAAGGTTTGCTATAAGGGTAAACCCTTTAGAAATAAGGATCTCCATTGCCTAGTGGCTTCGCAAACCGGTTGAATCGGCAATTATTAGAGTAAAATCGGTAGGTAGCTGGTTTATGTTCTCTTCAAGCTGGCTTAAGGGCAGGTATAAGACCCTTGGAGCATCAAAGCGCTTGTAGCCTGTTAGGTTCTCTTCCCTAACGTCAACAATAATGGCATTGCCCGTTTTAACTTCGTAGTAAGCATCACGTGGCATCAGGTTAATAAAACCTCCGCTTTTAAATCCATTACCAGGGAAAGGATTGGCTTCCATGGCATTTTAATTTTAGACGCAGCAACTACCACTCTTTTTTAAACCTTTCATCAGGAATCCAAACCCGTTATGGTAGAGGGTAACTCCGGCAAGGGTTTCCGTTAACGAATCTTCAATGTAAAAATCAACACCATCAATATTGGTTGTGGTTTCACCCAGTTGTGGAGCATTTGCAACATCCATTTGCACCGATGGGCCACAACACCCCTGTGTGCTGTATATTCTAATTCCCTTTGACTCGTCGTTAATGTTCTCAAGAACCTATAAAAGTTCTTCCTTGGCTTTTACCGATAGTTACATAATTTGTAGTAAAATTAATAGTTTATAGTTGAATTGATTATATCTCACATTTAACAGCGGCATCCCTGACCTTTCTGAAAAAGGTATTGAACTCATCCAGGTACCTGTGTATGTTCTCGGAACAAAGACAGTAGTTAATCTTTAGCCCGTCTATTTCGCCGTGTATAAGACCCATTTCTTTCAGCTCCTTCAGGTGCTGCGAGACGGTGGTTCGGCTTAAGGGCAGGTTTTGCGATATATCGCCCGATGTACAGGTTCGGGTTTCGGCAAGGTACTCCAGTATGGCAAACCGAGCCGGATGCGAGATAGCCCTTGCAAAACGGGCCAGTTCCTGTAATCTATCATCAAATTCTTCGGACTTATTCATGGTTGCATGTATTAATGTCGCAAACATACGACATGATTTATACTTAGACAACCATTTTAGAAAAAAGTTTTTATAAATAGATGAATATGGGTTAGTGGTTAAGTTTTGATGTTCTTAGGGGTATTAGTGTGGGTGTGCTATTTGATGAACAATTTTCTGGAAGTTGTCTTATTTGCTGCCATTTCTGCTTTGTATTTTTATGGTCAAAAAGTTGATTTTCTTTTTGATGGGTTGTACCTTTGGAGCCAATCTGGGACAAATTGTTTAACTTAAATTTAAAGCTATGGTGATTCGAACAGCTAAGTTTGTAGCTAGTTATCCTAGTGTACAAAAGTGCCCAAAATCCGATTTGCCTGAGTACGCATTCATCGGTCGTTCCAATGTGGGTAAGTCATCGCTGATAAATATGCTCACATGTACCAAGGCCTTGGCTAAAGTTTCGCAAACACCGGGCAAAACTCAGCTCATCAACTATTACCTCATAAATGACTCATGGCACCTGGTCGATTTACCGGGCTATGGCTATGCCAAGGTATCGAAGGGTGAGCGCGAGAAGTTCTCCGATACGGTATTAAACTATATCCTTAAGCGCGAGAACCTGCACCTGCTTTTCGTTCTTATTGACTCGCGACTTGAGCCACAGGATATCGATATACAATTCATTAACTGGCTGGGCGTTAACCAGGTCCCTTTTGCCCTAATTTTTACCAAAACCGATAAGGTTTCCAGCACGGTGCTTGAGCAGAATATTGATCTACATAAAAAAGTGCTACATGAGACCTGGGAAGAGTTGCCTCCAATTTTTACAACATCGTGTGTAACCCGTACAGGTCGTGAGGATGTGCTTAACTATATTGACTCGGTTTTTCGGGAAGCAAAAAAACTCCTTGCCAGGTATAGAACATGAGCCATAAAATTTGTAAATTTGCGGGCATTAACGGAAAAAAATCCTAAAATGCACAGCAAGCACCAAATAAAGTTCTTCACCGGCCGGAGTTCGCGTTACCTTGCCGAACAAATAGCACAAAACTTTGGGATCCCCCTTGGGAAATCAACCTTAACCATTTTCAGCGATGGTGAGTTTCAGCCCTCATTCGATGAATCGGTGAGGGGGTGTACCGTTTTCATCATCCAGTCAACCTTTCCGCCGGTTGACAATCTTTTTGAGTTGCTTCTGATGATTGATGCTGCCCATAGGGCTTCGGCATACAAGGTTGTGGCCGTAATGCCCTACTTTGGATGGGCCCGACAGGATCGTAAGGATAAGCCCCGTGTGGCCATTGGGGCAAAGCTGGTTGCCAACATGCTAGTTGCTGCCGGTGCCGATCGGGTTATGACCATGGACCTCCATGCCGATCAAATTCAGGGCTTTTTTGATGTTCCCGTCGATCACCTTTACGCATCGTCCATTTTTGTGCCATACATCAAGAACTTGAACCTTGAAAACCTGGTTATTGCTGCACCCGATATGGGTGGAGCAAAGCGTGCTAACGCATACTCCCGATTCCTAAATTCATCGCTGGCTATTTGCCATAAAAGCCGTGAAAAGGCTAACCAGGTTGGCGAAATGACAGTTATTGGTGATATTGAGGGCAAGCATGTGGTAATCCTCGACGACATGGTCGATACCGCAGGCACCCTTACCATGGCTGCCGATTTGATGATGAGCAAGGGCGCAGTTTCGGTTAGGGCCTTTGCTACACACCCGGTACTTTCCGGTTCAGCCTATGAACGTATTCGCGACTCCAAACTTACTGAGTTGGTTGTAACCGATACCATACCGTTGCGTACCGACAAGGATACCACTAAGATTAAAGTACTTTCGGTTGCCGAACTTTTTGCCGATGTTATCAATAAGGTTTATAACTATCAATCAATCAGCGAAAAGTTTATCATTTAGTTTGAAATATTTTTTACTATCTTTGCAGCCCATTTCCCTCACGATAGGGTACGATGGGGGGCTGATTATGTAGTTGAGGGACAGCCCTGAGTAGTACCTAAGTAATAACATTAATTGTCAAGAGTAAATGAAAACAATTGAACTTTCAGTAGCTCCAAGAACCGAAACCGGGAAAAAGGCTGCTAAGCACAGCCGCAAGTCGGAGCTTGTGCCTGCCGTTATTTACGGTGCCGGTGAGAACATCATGATTTCAGTAAGCGAGAAGGAACTTAGGAAGGTGATTTACACTCCTATAGTTTACCTTGTAAAGCTTAACGTTGATGGCCAGGTTCACGATGCAATTATTAAAGAGGTTCAGTTCCACCCTGTGACCGATAAGATTTTACATGTTGACTTCCTTAAGGTATCGGAAAACAAGCCCATTACTGTTGTACTCCCCATTAACCTGGTTGGACAGGCTGAGGGCGTTAAGGTTGGTGGTAAACTTTTGCAGGTGGTTCGCAAAATCAGGGTTAATGGATTGGCTAAGGACTTACCCGATGCCATTGAAATTGATGTTACCCATCTTGGCATTGGCAAGAGCATTATGGTGGGTGAACTCAACTTCGATAAGTTTACAGTAGTTGAGCCTAAGAGCATGGTGATTGCTACAATTAAATCGACCCGTGCTGCTCGTGAAGCACAACAGGAACAGGCTAAATAAGTAGTTCAGAATTGAAGTATCTAATTACCGGGTTAGGGAATATAGGAAGTGAGTATTCCAACACCCGACATAATGTAGGATTTAAGGTGTTGGACGCTCTTGCTAAGGCGTCCAACACTTCTTTTGCCGATGCCCGATACGGCTTTGTGGCTCAGCTTAAACATAAGGGACGAACCTTTGTGCTTCTCAAGCCCTCAACCTACATGAACCTTAGCGGCAAGGCGGTTAACTACTGGTTGCAAAAGGAAAATATCCAGTTGGAAAACCTTTTGGTGGTAGTTGATGATATAGCTTTGCCCCTTGGAGCAATAAGGTTAAGGCCCAAGGGAAGCGATGGCGGCCATAATGGGCTTAAAAATATAAACGAGGTGCTTGGCACACAGGATTACGCCCGACTTCGCTTTGGCATTGGCAATGGCTTTAGCCGCGGTCGCCAGGTCGATTACGTATTGGGGGAATGGACCGATGAGGAGATGAAGGTTCTTCCCGAGCGTTTAGCCTTAGCTGGTGAGGCTGTGCTTGCCTTTGGCACTATTGGCGTTGAGCGTGCCATGAACCTTTACAATAACCGTTAGCATTATGGCCTCGATGCGGGTTGATAAATGGCTTTGGTTTGTTAGGGTTTTTAAGACCAGAACCCTTGCCACCGAGTATTGCCGGAAGGGCCGTGTTGTGCGCAACGGAGTAGCGCTCAAACCCGCACAGGAAATCCAAGTAGGCGATATCATTACGGTTCGAAAGCCGCCTGTAACCTATACCGTTAGGGTAAAAGATTTGCCCAAAAACCGTCTTGGTGCCAAGCTGGTTGAGGGTTACATGGAGAATCTTACTCCTCCAGAGGAGCTGCAGAAACTCGACCCATCATTTATGGCCTTTAACATTTACCGCGAACGCGGCACAGGTCGCCCCACCAAAAAGGAGCGCCGCGAGATTGATGAACTTTTCGACTCCAACTACGGGGGCTTCGACTGGGACAGCTTTGAGCCCGACGCCGACGACTTAGTCGATTAATACTTTAAGTTGTCAACCCTGTGGATTAGTCCATAACTTGAAGAGTTGTCAAAAGCTAATGGTCACTACCAATCAAACCTCTTTATAAACCGATGTTATTTCGGCTATGAATAGCCTATGGAAATTGCTTTTAGGGTAGTGTTTTTCAATGATGCCCTTATCAAGGAAATTCTCGGGCTTTATGTCATCGATGTATAGCTTGCGGCATTCAATTACTAAACGAGCCTCGTTGAAAGTTATAGCGCTCTGCAAGTTGCTAATGCTCAATCCGGCAGCCTTGGTTTTATCGATATCGCACCCCGATTTGCTGCCGCACAGCTCCAGTGCCGAGCGCCATTTTTCATCAAAGAAGTTGAGAGTGAAGTATTCGTAATGCTCTACAAATTGCAGCGTGAAGCGCTGTGGGCGAATGAAGATAAACGCCACAGGTTTATTCCAAAGAATACCAAACCCGCCCCACGAGGCTGTCATGCTATTATGCTTTTCCTTGCTGCCCGCTAGTATTAGCATCCATTGGTTATCGAGCAGGTCGAAGGTGTTCTCGTTCAACTCGAATGGCGAAATGAATTTGAAATTTTTTGGTTCCATGCCAGTTTCTTTAGTGTATGTCTAGTCGATTATGATTCCCAGGTAGTTACGAACCAGCAAGCCTATTCCAAAGGTTAATGCCGATACGCCAAGGCTAATTGCCACCATTTCAATAAAACGGTGCTTAAAGTTGAGGTTTTTAGCCACAGCTATATAGAAGTTAAAGGCATAAATAATGGCTATTGCAAGCATAAGGGTTACAGCCAGGGCTACCATGTAACTTGTGAGCAAAAGGTATGGGCTTATCAGCATTGCAACTGTAAAGATATAGGTCAAACCTGTGTAAATAGCCGATTTCCCTGCGTGCCGGTCATTGTTTTCGGTTTTAACCGATAGGTATTGCGAAGCAGCCATTGAGAGAGATGCGGCGATTCCAGTAATAAGTCCCGCAACTGCTATTAGGCGGGTGTTTTGCATGGCGAGGCTAAAGCCGGCCAGTGCTCCGGTAAGTTCCACCAGCGCATCGTTAAGCCCAAGAACCATTGAGCCAGCATAGTCGAGCCGTTCCTCCTGAATTAAGGCAATGAGCTGGTCCTCGTGCTCCTCTTCCGATTTTTTAACGGCTTCAACCTCGGGCATGTATGGGATAACTCGCTCATAAACTTTCTGAATTTTCTCTTCCTCACGTTCCATAAGCCTTAGGGCAAATGTTAAGCCGAGTATCTTGCCGCAAATGGTGTAGAACCACACCACATTTTTTTGGGGTGCCACATCAACCCCTGATATTTGTTTGAAGGTATTGTAATGCTTAAGTTCTTCACCGGCAATTTTTGCTAAAACTGTTTTATTGTTTTTGTCGTTTGTTGACTTGGCCAAGTTTCTATATACCTGGTAACCGGTAATTTCCTCGCGTTGGAATAGTTTAGCGTGTTTTATAAGTTCTTCGCGGGTCATCTTTGAAATATTTACTTTTTGTTGAAGTATTGTTTAAGTTTTGCCATTGTGCTGGCAATGGTTTCGGCATTTGTAACCTGAATGGTGTTTTCAGGAAGTAAATCTGTTGTAAACGAAAGGCCGGCATGGTTAGTGTTGTAACGGGCAACAATTTCGCTTCCGCTCATGTGAAACTGGGTTATTCCAAGCCGGGCAAGTTGCAGAATATTGTTGTGGTTTATGCCTCCGCCTGCAATTAAGGTTATTTTGCTACCTCCAATGGTAATAAGTTGCCTAATTAGATCGGCACCATCAATGGCTTTACTTTTTTGCCCTGAGGTTAAAAGGAAATTACATCCACATTCAATAATCTCATCAAAAGCTTTAAGTGGTTCGGGCATAATATCGAAGGCGCGGTGAAAGGTAAAGGTAAGTGGTTTAGCCGCCCAAATTAGTTCTTGTGTTCTATCCTTATCCAGGGTTCCATTTGCTTTAAGAATGCCGCCAACTACCCCCTTTGCTCCCATTTTTTTGCATATCTCTATATCGCGGAGCATTTGGTGGAATTCCATTTCGGAGTATACAAAGTCGCCCGGGCGGGGTCGAATAAGAACGTGAACCGGAATGGTTAGTTGGTTAAGGGTTTCGGCAATGCATCCAAACGAGGGGGTGGTACCCCCAACGTAAAGGTTCTCGCAGAGTTCTATTCGATTCGCTCCGCCTTTTTGGGCGTTAATGGCACTCTCTACCGAATTGGCACTAACCTCAAGGGTAAACATCGCTTACTGCTTTAAGGCCAAAAGAAGCTGTTCGCCAAGGTTTATGCTATAACCCGAAGAATGATATACTATCTCTCCGTTGTTGTTCACAATAAAAACAATAGGGTATGCCTGCTGTTTGCCAACTGCCTGTACAACCCTAGCCTCAAATTCGCCATTTATATCGTTCCCAAGGGCAATAGTATTGGGGTAGGGGTTCGCGTCGAAAATGGATGCTAAGTCGGCTTTTGCCGATTTCCCCTTTGCCAGAATAAGGGCTATACCATTTCCTTTGTCAGCAAACTCGCTGCTGAGGCTACTGATATCGCGTAGCAAATGCCTTGAGGGTTCAGCAAGAGGGTCGATTATTGCAATAATGGCGGGTTTTTCCTTGGTTATTTGACCAATGGTTATAGGGCTTCCAGTTACTGGCAGCGAGATGGAGGTACTGAGGCTACCCAGTACTTTTTTTTCACTTTCGGTTGAAGGTATGGTTAATGTTAATTGTAACCTTTTACCACCTTCAACCTTAACATGGTAAATGTTGCAGCTTACGGCTCCCGATTTATGCCTATTTCCGGTTACAATACGGTATAAACCTTCGGGTAGCTCGAGGGTTGCCGGGAGTTTGCTCAAAGTTGGGCTACCCTCGTAATTGAGAGTTCTGTATTTCCCCTTCTCAAACCGGGCAATGGTGAAGTGTGTGTAATACTTTGGCTGTCCCACAGCCGAGTTTTTATCGAGATTAATTGTGAGCATCCCACTAGCTAGAGCGAGGGGTTGAGCCTCCTTTGATTCCGTAATATCTACATCTATCCACTTTCCGCTCATGAAGTATTGCGGCTTTTTGGTTGTGGGTTCTAATCGGGCAGCAATGCCAAAACTGCGGCAGGCAGCTACAAAGAAAATTGCCATGGAATACTCGTCGGCGCGGCGAATCCGGTAAACGCTTTCAGGGCTTAACGGTACACGGTAGTAATTGCTTTCCGTGTCAAGCATTACGAATTCTTTAATCCATTGGGCAATGTTTTGTGGGTTGTTGCGGAAAAAGCCAATTTCCTCAAAGGTAAATACATCCTGCAGGTAACTGCGCCAGGTTGTAATGAATTCCCTGCCAATTCGAGGTGAAAGGATGTAGCTGTCAAATTCCTTTACCTTGCGGTTTTCAAGCAGGGCGGGGAATGAGTCAACTCGCGAAAGATGGTCGTAAAGAATATCCGCGGTTATGTCGCGCAAATCCTTGTCGCGCAGTGTCGAAAGCATTGCCATGCCAACCGTGATATCTTTAGTATCGAGGTTTTTAATGAAAGTGTAAACTTCGTTCCAGTTGCCACGGCTTTTTGCAAGCCACTTCCAGGTTTCGTCAATGCTGATACCTTTTTCCATGGCTAAATTTGCAGCCGAGGCCGAGTCGATAAAGGTGCTAATGTAATTTTCACGGATTTCATTACCCTGCTTAATTCTACGGTTGTGTTCCTCGGCTTTGCCTTCCTCGTAAGGTGGAATGGTTTGTTCGTCGGGTGGGGTAAGGGTTAAGGAAAGGTTTGTAAAAGGGATTTCCTTTTTGAGTGTTAGGTAGATATCGTTCTGGTTTAAATCGGCCTTGGTAAAGGCATAGGTATTGTCCTTTTGAGCCCAAATCATCAAATCGCCATTTCCGGTGGTAAGCGTGCACGAGCCTTTCTCGTTGGTTTGCAGGGTGGCTATGGGGTAAAACTCGGCGTAGTTGTAAAGCTGATACTCTACTTTAGCCCCACTAACGGGTTGCCCGGTGCTATCGGTAACCGTAACGGTGAGTTTACGGGTTGGTGCATAGTTAGACATAAGGTTGATTTCAGTAAAATAGCGGGTTTGGTTAAGTTTCTCCTCGGCACCATCGTATTTGCCAAAAACAATGGTTCGGGTCATCATGGTGCGTTTGGCAGGCCCTGCAAACCAGCCGCGGTTAAGTTCGGGCTCGGGCTCGCAGGCGCCCAGGAAGTGCCATTTCCCATCGACCCACACCTCGACCCAGGCATGATTGTCGTCGGTGTGTGCCCAGCGGGGCGTGTAAACTTGTCGTGCAGGAATACCCACCGAGCGGTAGGCCGCCACTGCAAGTGTCGACTCCTCCCCACAACGGCCAAAGGCCGAAAGCACTGCTGTTAGTGGGCCGCTGGTGCGCTCATCGGTCGATTGGTAGGTAACCTTCTCGTGGCACCAGTAGTTAACCTCAAGCGCAGCCTGGTAAGCATTAAGGCCAATAAGACGCTCCTTAAGCTCATAGAAGAAAACCTCGCGGGCGTTATCGGTATACTCGTTGTTAACCCGGTAAGGTAGTACAAAGTGAAGGAATATATCAGCTGGTACTTTTCTTGCCCATTTAAATTCTTTCCGTGCTTTTAGCGCAAGCTGAACATTTTTCAGAACATACTCGGGCGAATGCATGGCTAAGTCACTTAGTGGCATGTATGCGTAAAGGAATTTAAACCCCTCGCGCTCTTTGGTGGTAAGTTCTGAGTTGATTGTCTTAAAAATGGATGAATCGTAGCCAGCAACTAATTTAAGCCTTTTCTCGAATTGGGCATGAACCTCTTTGCGTTTATCGCTGCCTTTTATCAGGTGGCGGTTAAGAATGGTGTCACAAGAACTAAGGGATATGAGCAGTAATGCACTGATTGTTAAAATCTTTTTCATCTTGCAAACGGTTTGTAAACAGATAATAAATTTAAGGAATTTTTCAATTCAAACTAAAAAGGGGTGACATAAATGTGGTATTTTCACCGAATGAAAAAAACTGCCTCAAAAAGAGTTTTTGGCTTACGCAAGCAAATGCTCTTTCTGAGACAGTCTAAGGGATTTAAATTGATATTTTACTGTGCTTTGAGTGTTTCCCTGATTTTGTTTTCGATTTCGTTGGAAAGTTCAGGGTTATCGAGTAGTAATTGGCGAACTGCATCGCGGCCTTGTCCAAGCTTGGTGTCGCCATAGCTGAACCACGAACCACTCTTCTTGATGATGTTCATCTCAACGCCAAGGTCGATAATTTCACCAGCTTTTGATATTCCCTCCCCGAAAATAATGTCGAACTCAGCCTTACGGAAGGGGGGAGCAACTTTGTTTTTAACAATTTTAACCCTGACACGGTTTCCGGTTGATTCCTCTCCGTCTTTTAGTTGGTTTAACTTGCGGATATCAACACGAACCGAAGCATAGAATTTAAGGGCATTCCCACCGGTGGTAGTTTCAGGATTACCAAACATCACGCCAATCTTATCGCGTAGCTGGTTGATGAAAATACAGCAGGTGTTAGTTTTGCTGATGGTGGCGGTGAGTTTGCGCAGGGCTTGCGACATGAGTCGGGCTTGAAGGCCCATCTTGCTATCGCCCATATCGCCTTCAATTTCTGCTTTGGGCGTTAGGGCAGCTACCGAGTCGATAACAATGATGTCGATTGACCCCGAACGGATTAGGTTATCGGCGATTTCAAGGGCTTGTTCACCATTGTCGGGCTGGGCAAAAAATAGATTTTCCACATCAACGCCAAGCTTCTCGGCATAGGTGCGGTCAAAGGCATGCTCCGCATCGATGATGGCGGCTAGGCCGCCTTGCTTTTGAGCCTCGGCAATGGCGTGAATGGCCAGCGTGGTTTTACCCGACGATTCAGGGCCATAGATTTCAACCACACGACCCCGGGGATAACCTCCAACCCCAAGGGCTAAATCGAGTGCTATTGACCCTGACGAGATGACCGGCACTTCCGAAATGGCTTTATCGCCAAGCCTCATTATTGAGCCCTTGCCGAAATCCTTCTCAATTTTATCTATTGTCGATTGAAGGGCTTTTAGCTTTTCCTTGTTAATTTCCTTGCGTTCTTTGTTCTCTGCTGCTTCCATTTACTTGTTTATTTCTGATAGTATTTGTTTCACGTGTTCCTTGGTGTCGACCTTGTTAAAAACATGGGTTATAACACCTTGCTCGTTGATTACAAAAGTAGTTCGAAGAATACCAAAGTATGTCCTGCCATACATCTTCTTTTCGCCCCATGCGCCATACTTTTCGGCAATTTCATGGTTCTCATCGGCTATTAGCCGGAACGGTAGGTTGTATTTCTGGATAAAATTCCTGTGCGATTTTTCGGAATCGGGACTAACGCCTAGCACTTCCATCCCAAGATTTTTCAAATCCTCGTAACCATCGCGCAAGCTACAGGCCTCTGCGGTACATCCGCTGGTATTATCCTTGGGGTAGAAGTAAAGTATCAACTTTTCCCCCTTGTAGTCCGATAGCTTGATAGTTTTGCCATCCTGATCCTTCCCAATGAAATCAGGTGCCAAATCGCCTGGTTTTAAGATTGTTGTTGCCATAGTATTCTGTTTGTAAAGTTAATTTTTTGTTTGGTAAAAGAAAATGCCGAGGGCATTTATTTATTAACA
Source organism: Bacteroidales bacterium (assembly GCA_011045955.1). Lineage (GTDB taxonomy): Bacteria > Bacteroidota > Bacteroidia > Bacteroidales > Tenuifilaceae > Tenuifilum. The sequence goes on from DSBV01000103.1 coordinate 61,098, forward strand.
AGTTGCACGACATTTGGTTTTAGTCAGTTGATGATTGATGGTGAGTGAATTCAAAATTAAGAAAATTAGACGCAATGACTCGGCAAAAGATGACGGCAGCTATTTGATTTTGTGTTTCTAATGAATAATCTCTGCCTAAATTCAACCAATAAATGCAACTTTCGGTGAGGATGACATCAATATTTTTTCAGCAAAGAGAGGGGAAAAAATCCCGCTCTCTTCCGCTGAATGGAAATAAGCTCTATATTCGTCCTC
>DSBV01000102.1 GCA_011045955.1 Bacteroidales bacterium
GAATTAACAGCAGGCCAAGGAAGCGGTATAGCTATAAAAGTCCTATATTTGTAAAAAACCAATTATTAACAAAGACAAAAGTTGCATTTGTGACTTGAATCTTGCAGTATATATGTCATTTACTTTGTTTTTTTCGGCCTTGATTTTCTTTGGTTCTTTCTTATAACAAGACAAGAAAGAACACTTAAATGGTGCTTTGCAATGCTTTTCCGTTGCGATGCAGTGGTTCACTCTTGTTCTTTGGCCTATGCATGGCGTGCATCGCTGCTTGTACAGAATTACCCTACCTGCTATCAATATTACGCCCCTACGGGGCTGGAAACGTTGTTCGTTGCTCGTTGCTCGTGAATGCCTGATTCGACCTCTCATGTCATGCTGGCTTAGTCGAAGCATCTTTTTGTGCCTTCAACACTTTTATCCCTTTTGATTGGGTTAACCAAAATCGCTTTTTGGAGTGTTTCCCTTTCAGATGCAACGTTTCCCTCATACTCTTTGGCCTAAGCGCGGCGTGCATCGTTATACATGTAGGAGTGGTCATGGAGTTACAAATGTTTAGCCCCTACGGGGCTGGAAACGTTGGTAGTTATTAGGGAATTTAAATGGAACACAGATGTCGCAGATTATGCTGATTTGCACTGTTCAACTCCGTGTAAACACTGTGTAACACTGTGATAATTATTAAGTTGATAGTTGATAGTGAATTTAGATTGATCACAGATGACTCAGATTGAGTTGATATGCCCTGATATACAGCCAGCCAAACACTAAACACCTCTCTGTACATTGCACACTGTACACTGCACACTAAATGTAGAATCCCGCTAATGCGGAACAGGCTCATTAACTTTTAAACCTTCCAATTCTTTTTCTCCCATTTTTCAGCTATTTTGCATAGGTGGTAGCGTTTTGATGATTTATGTTTTCAAGCATCTGTTAAAAATGTAACAATGTTAATTAAATAACGTAAATTTGTAAAGGTGAAATTGATTCGATACTAATGTGAAATATAAAATACTAACACAATGAAATTGAGGGAGCTGGCCGAACTGGTTAACGGGAATGTGGTGTGCTGTCAGCATAAGCTGGATACCGAGGTTGAGTACGCCTTTGCCTCGGACTTGATGAGCGACGTACTGACCGTTCGGGTTGACAAGCTGCTGCTTATTACCGGCTTGGCAAACATGCAGGCCGTTCGGACTGCCGAGATGGCTGATATCCAGGCAATAATTTTTGTCCGCAATAAAACGGTTAGCGAGGATATGATTAACTTAGCCGAGGATAACGGCATTGTGCTCATCGAGAGCCCTTTCACCATGTTCAGAGCGTCAGGGCTCCTGTTTGGCAAGGGTGTTAAACCGGTTTACTAGTAAACTATGCATTTTGAGTACAGGGTACAGGGTGGCGATTTTGTGAGGGCTGGCCAGGCTTCTAGCCAGGTGAAAAAGATTTTGAAGCAGCTCAACGTTTCGCCAAGCATCATTAAGCGGGTTGTGGTTGCCCTGTACGAAGGGGAAGTCAACATTGTTGCCCATGCCTTCCAGGGCAAAATTTACGTTGACATTGATACCGATAAAATACGTGTAGTGCTCGATGATGTTGGTCCAGGAATTCCCGATATTGATTTGGCTATGAAACCCGGTTTTTCCACTTCTTCGCCTATTGTGAGGGAGATGGGTTTCGGCGCAGGGATGGGGCTTCCTAACATTAAACAGAATACCGACAAGATGAAGATAGCAAGCGTTGTTGGCGTTGGAACACGTCTGGAGTTTGAGGTGAACCTAAAGGAGTGGTGGAGGTAAACTTTGGCTAGCTCGGAATTCTACCATGCCCTTACTATACTTACCGATGTGTGCATCGGTTGCTCGCACTGCATGAGAGTTTGCCCCACTGCAGCCCTTAGGGTAAGCAATGGTAAGGCAAAGCTGATTAGCAACCGTTGCATCGACTGTGGCGAGTGTTACAGGGTGTGTCCTACGCATGCCATCACCGTACAGCAGGACGATTTCAGCAAAATATTTTCCTATAAACACTGCATTGTTCTTATTCCTTCGGTACTACTGGGACAATTCCTCAGGGAGATATCGCACGACGAGGTTGCCAAAGCCCATATCACCCTTGGTTTTACCTCTATTATTGAGGTTGAGGATTCGGTTGAGTATCTTATTGGGAAACTGAATACCTATGTTGATACCGCCGAGGCTAAACCTGTTATTTCATCGTTTTGCCCGGCAATTGTTCGCCTGGTTCAGGTTAAATTCCCCTCGTTAGTTGATAGCATTGCCCTTGTTCGGCCACCGCTCGACCTAACGGCTTCGTATATAAAGACTAATCTTATCCATGAGGGCGTACCCGAAAACGAAATAGGAATCTTTTACATAACCCCGTGTGCCGCTAAGATTGTAGCTGTGCGATGCCCTGAGGGTGAGGAAAAGTCCGAGATAGATGGAGTTATCAACATGGATTTTATCTATAACCGCATTTTTCGTGAGGTTAAACACAGTTTACCGGAAGAGGGTGAGCAAAGGTTTGTTTCGGAGCTCAGCCCACGGAGCTGCACTTGGGCGCTAACCAATGGTGAGGCATCGTGTATCGATGGGCATTGCCTGGCCATTGATGGGGTATGGAATGTGATTGAATTCCTGGAAAAGGTTGAGAACGACGAAATTACCGATATCGATTACCTGGAGCTGCGTGCATGCGATGAGAGCTGCGCCGGCGGCATACTTGCCCCTGGCAACCGTTTCCTTACCGTCGAACTGATTCGTAAAAATGCCAGTAGCGTTTCGATGTTGAGTATCATTAAAACTTCCGAAAAGGTGACCAGGTATGAGTCTGCCATATCGGGTCGTACTGCATTAACTCCTCTGCAACCCCGGTCGATGTTGAAGCTCGACGAGGACATGGCTAAAGCCATGCTTAAGATGAAGCGTGTGAACCAGTTGATGTGTTTTCTCCCCGGTATCGATTGTGGCGTTTGCGGATCACCCTCGTGCCTTTCGCTTGCTGAGGACGTGGCTCAAGGTAACGCCTCTGTCTCGCAATGTGTTTTCCTGCAGAAAATAATGGAGCAGAACAAGCCTGACCCGGAACACTCGTTCCGAATCATGAAAAGGATTTGGGGCGAAAACCGTTTCCGTAAGGATTGCGACAAACCCATTCAAAATAAGTAAAAATATCAATATATGACTGTAAAAGATATAGTTGAGGCTCTTAACCTAAAGATTTATTCCGATTCTGCCGGGTTGAATAAAGAGGTTACCGGGGGGTACACCTCCGATTTGTTAAGCGATGTGATGGGCAATGCCCCTGCTGGCGCTATTTGGATAACCCTGCAAACCCACGTGAATGTGATGGCCGTTGCCACTTTAAAGGATATTTCGGCTGTTATTCTTGTTAAAGGTCTTGAACCCGAAGCCAATACCGTGGCACAGAGCAACAACAAGGAGATACCCATTTTAGGCACCAACCTGCAAGCCTTTGAGGTAAGCGGAATGCTGTATAACCTTATCTATTCAAAATGATAGTTAAGGCCGATTTACATATTCACTCGGTTCTTCGCCATGTGCCGATTTGGAGATGAGCCCGGTGAATATTGTAACACGCGCCGCTCAAATGGGGTTGGGGCTAATTGCCGTAACCGATCACAACTGCACTCTACATGGCCCTTTAACGCGTAGTTTGGCAGCAAGGAAGGGTATTTACTGTTTGTTTGGGGCCGAGGTGAATACCCGCGAGGAAATCCACTGTCTTTGTCTGGTTGATACCGAGGAGCAACGACTTGCCCTGCAGGATTACATTGAACAAAACATAACACGGATTCCCAATAATCCGATGTTTTCGGCTATCAGGTTATGGTGAATGAGCAGGAGGAGATAGTTCATGAAATTGATTACCTGTTACATGCTGCCTTTACAAGGAGTGTCGATGATGTTGCTGATTTTATTCACGCAATTGGTGGCGTTTTCATACCTGCACATGTCGATAGGCCAAAGTATAGCATAACCAGTCAGCTTGGCTTTGTACCCCCATCGCTTGAGTACGATGCCCTGGAAATCTCAAAAAATACATTGGTCGAGCGGTTTATGAAAACCAATCCGATAAAGCCCAATACGCAGTTTATCCGTAATTCCGATTCGCATTTTATTCATCAGCTTGGACGTACCTATACAGAGTACAATCTGGAAGATCTTTCGTACGAATGCTTAAGGGATGCCCTTTTAAACCGGGGTAATTCATCGGTTTTGCCGGTAGTTTAGTTTTAAAGCGTTATTTTAAATCGATGTAAATTGTAAGGGGAAAGATGAAGGATCTATCGCTTCACATACTCGATATTGTTCAGAATTCGGTGGTTGCCCATGCAAAGCTGATACAAGTCACCCTTGATGTTAACACTACAAATGATTATATTGAGCTCGCTGTCAGCGATGACGGCAAAGGAATGGATAACGATTTTTTGCAGCGGGTTGTAGACCCGTTTACCACTACACGAACAACGCTTAAGGTGGGGTTGGGAATCCCTTTGCTAAAGCAGAATGCTGAGTTAACCGGGGGAACATTCACCATACATTCTGAACCGGGAGTAGGCACTACCCTTAAAGCCCGTTTCCTTAAATCGCATATCGATTGTTTACCTATTGGCGATTTGGGTGGCACCATCGCTTTGCTCATGTGCTCATACCCTGATGTTGAGTTTAGGATTATGGCTGTAGTCAACTCCCACGAATTTTCGGTATCAACATCCGAGCTCCGCGATGCGCTCGCAGGGCTTTCGCTAAACGACCCATCGGTGTACCCCGTAGTAAAGGAATACATCAATTCAAATTTAGACGAATTACAAATAACGAATTTAGGCTGAAAAACATATTTTCAATTGTTAATTGATTAACAATTGAATTTAATTTTGCAGGGAATTAAGAGTAATATTACGAAACCAACCAAATACACACAAGGAGAATAAGTTATGACAAAAGTAAAATCGCTTGCCGATCTGAAAAAGATGAAGGAGACCCTGCAGGCAAAAATCGACCTAAGGGAAAAAGGCGAAGCTGCAGAGAACCTTGTTCAGATAAAGGTTGCTATGGCTACCTGCGGTATTGCTTCGGGAGCAAAAAATGTAATGGATTTTCTGCTTGAGGAACTCGAAAAGCGTGGAATCAACGCTGTTGTTACACAAACCGGTTGCATGGGGTACTGCTATGCCGAACCTACCATTGAGGTAAAATTACCCAATGCCGACCCTGTTGTTTTTGGCTATGTTGACACCAAAAAAGCCGATGAGATTATTGAGAAATACATTAAGAACGGTGAACTAGTTGATGGTATTATTCCCGTTAACTACGAGTCAATTGATAACAAATAACCAGCTGGGAGGTAATAGTAATGTCAAAGTATAAAATGCACCTGCTAATTTGTGGAGGCACAGGTTGTAAAGCTTCCTCAAGCGATGCAATAGCAGAGAAATTAAAATTAGAGCTGGCAGCCAATACCCTACAGGACGAAGTTCAGGTAATTTTGACCGGCTGCTTTGGCTTTTGTGAGAAAGGCCCCATTGTTAAGGTATTACCCGATAATACTTTCTATATTCAGGTAACACCTGAAGATGCTGCTGAAATTGTTAAGGAGCATGTAGTTAAGGGTCGCAAGGTGGAGCGTTTACTCTACGTTGATCCCACTAAAAAAACTACCATTGAGGATTCAAAGCACATGGGCTTTTACCGCAAGCAAATGCGCATTGCGCTCCGCAACTGCGGTTTTATTAACCCCGAAAACATCGATGAGTACATTGCACGTGAGGGATATCAGGCTTTAGGTAAAGTTCTCACTGAGTATAACCCACAGCAAACCATTGATATCATCAAAAAATCCGGATTACGCGGTCGTGGGGGCGGGGGATTTCCTACCGGCTTAAAGTGGGAGATTGCCAGCAAAAATCCTGCCGATCAGAAATATGTGGTATGTAATGCCGACGAAGGCGACCCGGGTGCTTTTATGGATCGCTCAATTCTTGAAGGCGATCCCCACTCGGTGCTTGAGGCCATGGCCATTTGCGGTTACTGCATTGGCGCTTCTAAGGGTCTCATTTACATTCGTGCCGAGTATCCACTTGCTATTAAGCGTTTAAAGGTTGCGATTGACCAGGCTCGCGAGTACGGCTTACTTGGAAACAATATTTTTGGAACCGAATTTAGCTTTGATATTGAGTTAAGGTATGGTGCCGGAGCATTTGTTTGCGGCGAGGAAACTGCGCTTATCCATTCCATGGAGGGTTTGCGCGGTGAGTCCAGCAACAAACCCCCATACCCCGCACAAAGCGGTTATCTGGGCAAACCTACCAACGTAAACAACGTTGAAACCTTTGCAAACGTTCCTCCAATTATTTTAAAGGGAGCTGATTGGTACTTTTCTATTGGTACTGAAAAGAGCAAGGGTACAAAAGTATTTGCACTTGCAGGTAAAATCAATAACGTGGGGCTTATTGAGGTACCTATGGGTATCACCCTCCGCGAGGTAATTTTTGAGATTGGTGGAGGTATCAAGAATGGAAAGAGGTTCAAAGCGGTGCAAACAGGTGGACCCTCAGGCGGTTGCTTAACCGAAAAGCACCTCGATACCCCAATCGATTTCGACAACCTGGTTGCAGCAGGCTCCATGATGGGTTCCGGTGGTATGATTGTTATGGACGAGGACGACTGTATGGTATCGGTTGCCAAGTTCTACCTCGATTTTACCGTTGAGGAGAGTTGCGGAAAGTGCTCGCCATGCCGTATTGGTAACAAACGCCTTTACGAGTTGCTCGACCGTATTACAAAAGGCGAGGGTACCATGGAGGATCTCGAAAGACTTCGCAACCTGTCGCAGGTTATTAAGGATACTTCGCTTTGTGGTTTAGGACAAACTTCACCTAACCCCGTTCTTTCAACTCTGGATAACTTCTACGATGAGTATGTGGCTCACGTGGTTGATAAGAAATGTCCATCGGGTCAGTGTAAGTCGCTCATGAAGTATATCATTGACCCTGAAGCTTGCGTAGGTTGTACCGCCTGTGCCCGCAACTGCCCTGTTAACGCAATTAGCGGTGAACGCAAAAAACCACACGAGATTAACCAGTCAATCTGTATTAAGTGTGGTGCATGTATGGACAAGTGTAAATTCGATGCTATCAGCATTAAATAATTAGGGTGATAACAATGGAAACAGTAAAACTTACAATAGATAACAAACAGGTTGAAGTGCCCAAGGGCACTACAATTTACAAGGCAGCCAGGAAGTTGGGTATCGATATTCCCGTTCTTTGCTACATGGAACTCCACGATTTGGGAGTTGAAAACAAGCCTGCCGGATGCCGAATTTGTGTGGTTGAGGTTGAAGGGCGCAGAAACCTTGCCCCCAGCTGTGCAACCGAGTGTGCCGAGGGTATGGTAGTTAAAACCCATACCACCCGTGTTATTAACGCACGTCGCACTGTAATGGAATTAATCCTTTCCGACCATCCAAAGGATTGTTTAACCTGTCCGAAAAGCGGTCGTTGCGATTTGCAGGATATGGCCGTAAAACTTGGAATTCGAGAGATTCCCGGTCAGGAATACGCTGAGATGTCAACATACAAGAAGGATTTTTCTCCTTCAATTATTCGCGATGTTGACAAGTGTATCATGTGCCGCCGCTGCGAGACCATGTGTAACGAGGTACAAACCGTTGGTGCGCTTAGCGCTGTAAATCGTGGTTTTATGGCAGTTGTTGCACCCGCTTTTGAGCAGGATTTGGAAAAATCGCCCTGTACATACTGCGGTCAATGTGTGGCTGTTTGCCCCACAGGTGCATTAACCGAGGTTGACCATACCACAAAGGCTATTCGTGCCATTGCCGATCCTACAAAGACCGTTCTTGTACAAACTGCACCTGCTGTACGTGCGGCTCTTGGAGAAGAGTTCGGTATGAAGCCCGGAACCCTTGTTACTGGTAAGATGGTTGCCGCTTTGCGCCAAATAGGTTTCGATTACGTTTTCGATACCGATTTTGCAGCTGACCTAACCATTATGGAGGAAGGTACCGAACTGCTCGACCGTTTAACCCGATTTCTTAGTGGCGATAAGAACGTTAAGCTACCAATACTTACCAGCTGCTGCCCGGGTTGGGTTAACTTCTTTGAACACAATTTTACCGATATGCTTGAAGTTCCCTCGAGTGCCAAGTCGCCTCAGCAGATGTTCGGAGCAATTGCTAAATCGTACTTTGCCGAAAAACTGGGCAAGAAACGCGAAGATTTAGTTGTTGTATCGGTAATGCCTTGCTTAGCCAAGAAGTATGAGTGCCAGCGCGATGAGTTTAAGGTTGATGGCAATCCCGACGTTGACTTCTCAATATCAACCCGCGAATTGGCTCACCTGATAAAGGAGTTTAACATCAACTTTGAGGAGCTACCCGATGAGGACTTTGATCGTCCGCTTGGCGAGTCTACCGGTGCCGCAGTAATTTTTGGTGCAACTGGTGGCGTAATTGAGGCAGCTGTGCGTACTGCATATGAGGTTTATACTGGCAAACCTCTGCCCAAGATCGATTTTACCGAACTCCGTGGCATGGAGGGTATCCGATCAGCCACCATCGATTTCAATGGATTGCCAATGAACATTGGAATTGCCCATGGATTGGGTAACGCCCGCAAGCTATTGGAGGATGTACGCTCGGGTAAGGCAAATTACCATGCCATTGAGGTAATGGCTTGCCCCGGTGGATGTATTGGTGGCGGTGGTCAACCATTGCACCACGGTAACTCTGCCATTATCAAAGCTCGTATGGAGGCCATTTACCGCGAGGATGCCGGGAAGCCAATCCGCAAATCGCACGAGAACCCTTACATCGTTAAACTTTATGAGGAGTTCCTAGGCAAGCCCATGAGCGAAAAGGCACACCACCTGCTACATACTCACTACTTCAGTAAGAAAAAGGATATCTACATTAAATAGGGAGGATACACAAATGTCACATATAAAGCTTGAACTTAAACCCGAACAGGTAGCTAAGATTAAGGAAATATGCAAGTCGTTCAACAACGACCCCGGTGAACTGATAAATGTATTGCACAAGACCCAGGAAACCTTTGGTTACCTACCCGCTGAGGTTCAGGAGGTTGTTGCAGTCGAGCTGAACATCTCGGTTGCTAAGGTGTATGGCGTTGTTACGTTCTACTCGTTCTTCACCATGATTCCAAAGGGTAAACACCCAATTAGTATTTGTACGGGTACTGCATGCTACGTTCGTGGTGCCGAAAAGGTACTCGATGAATTCAAGCGGATTCTTAACGTTAAAGTGGGTGAAACCACACCCGATGGCAAGTTCTCATTAAACTGCCTCCGTTGTGTTGGCGCTTGTGGACTTGCTCCGGTTGTGCTGATTGGTGAAAAGGTGTACGGACGCGTTTCGCCCGATGGCGTTAAGAACATCATCAAGGAGTACGAAGAGTAATAGTATAATGCCTGGTTTTCAGGTATTAGTTTAGGTTGGTTAAGAAGGGGTCTGCTTTTAGTAGACCTCTTATTTTTTGTACTTCTTAACGCAAGTTTAATTAAACCTGTGTGTCATATTGATGTTTAATTAATGTTGAATTTTAGGAATAAACCATGATGAAAAAGATTTTAATGCTTTTGGTTGTTGCAACAGTTACAGTAACCTCCATGGCTCAGGACAAAATGCAGGGCCGCAGTGGACAGAGTTTTGACATGAGCAATTTTAATGGGGTGATTATAGGTAAGGTTATCGACTCCTTAGATAGGGCTGGTGTAGAGTTTGCCAATATTGTACTCTATAGGCAGAAGGACTCATCACTCGTAACGGGTACTCTTACCGATGCGTCGGGTAGTTTTATTATGGAAAAGCTTATGCCCGGCAGGTACTATATAGATGTAAAATTTATTGGATATCAAAGTAGAAGGTGGAGCGGAATTGTGCTTTCGCCCCGTAGTCCGAAGGTTGATTTGGGAACTTTTTCAATACTGGCTGCCAGTGAAAATATCGATGCTGTTGTTGTAACCGGTGAAAAGAAAATGCTGCTCCATAACCTTGATAAAAAGGTTTTTAATGTTGATAAGGATATTGCAGTTGAGGGAGGGTCGGGAGCTGATGTGCTACAGAACATTCCTTCGGTTGAGGTTGATATAGATGGTAATGTAAGTTTAAGAGGAAGTTCCAATGTAAATATCCTAATCGATGGACGCCCATCAATGCTGAACAGTATGGAGGAGCTACCTGCCCAGATGATTGATAGGGTTGAGGTTATTACTAATCCCTCGGCCAAGTACGATCCCGATGGAATAACCGGAATTATCAACATAGTACTTAAGAAACGTAAGGAGCCTGGTTATAACGGAATGGTAAGCTTAAATGCCGGTACAGGCAATAAGTATAATGCTTCCGTTAATTTGAACTGGCGTCAGGATAAGGTAAATGTGTTTGCCAGCTACAACCTCCGCAGGGGGCAAATGAATAGGTTTTCCATTGGCGATAGGGTAACCCTCTTTAACAGCGGTGCCGACTCCTCATTCCTTTTCCAAAACTCCGAGGGTCAATCGAACATGTTTTTTCACAACATACGTGGTGGTGCCGATTATTTTATTGATTCTAAAACAACCCTGTCGGTCACCGGAAACTTGAATTTTCGTACGTTTGATATGGATAATAATGTATTTTCCAATAGCTACTCTAACTTTAACATCAACACCTTACAGAATACAAGAATCTCATTAAACTCCAACGATGTTATTGGGCATGAGTACTCACTTAACTTCAAACGAACATACGATATTCCCGGTAAGGAGTGGACTACCGATGCTTTTTTTTCAAGAAATACCATCGATAATCTGAATGACATCAATCAGCAGGAGGTTTTCAATGATGAACCATCAGATGCCCGTGAACGGGCAAAAACTGATGGGAGTATGAACACCTTTACGTTTCAAACCGATTATGTGACACCCTTTGGGAACGGTGGTAGAATAGAGTCCGGAATTAAAGCCCTAATTAGGCGGAGCGATGCCGACTATGCTTATACCATCTCTAATTCATCAACTGGCACGTGGGATTTTGATGCAAATCGGTCGAACCACTTTGTTTATAGCGAGGAGATTTATTCAGCCTATGGAATTTATTCAAATACATTTGCTAGTGGCAAGTTTAGTTACCAGCTAGGTTTGCGAATTGAAAACCAGCATGCAAAGTCTGATCAAAGAACCACCAACCAGGTGGCCGATGTTAACAGGTTAAACCTGTTTCCTAGTGCGCATGTCCGTTGGGAGCCAAACCCCATCAACAGTCTACAACTATCATACAGCCGCAGGGTAAACAGACCAAATGTAAGGGTGTTAAACCCATTTCTAAATACTTCCGATAAGTTTAACTGGTTCCAGGGTAACCCATACCTTGAGCCTGAATTTACCAGTTCAATTGATTTAAGCCATAACCTCAGCTTCCCAAGGACAAAGATTACCACATCGGTTTACTACCGCGATACTCGTAATGGATTTTCAAGGAAAATGACAGTTATTGATACCGTAGCAAGCCAACCAACCCTCACTACATTTATCAACCTGTCGCATTATGAGAATATTGGTGCCGAGGCTGTTGTAACTCAAAATATTGCTAAGTGGTGGAGGCTAAATGCCAGTTACAGCTATTACTACTCTAAGCTCTTTGGCGATGTGGTTAGCGGTGCAAACGAGGGACGATCCTGGAATGCTAAGCTGGCATCGTTTTTTACAATTGGTAATAATGTCGATATACAGCTAACTGGCAACTACCGTGCTCCTTCCATTACTGTTGGTGGCTCAGGACGAGGTTTCTATATGGCAGGTGGAGCCCAAGGAAAAACTAAGGAGATGTACTGGGTTGATTTAGGCGCACGGATCAGCGTGTTAGACAAAAAGGGTACCATCACAGTTAGGGTTAGCGATATCTTCAAAACCCAAAAAATGAGGTATTCCTCATGGGATACAAACTTTTACTCGTACAATGAGAGCTGGCGCAACAGCAGGGTTGTGTTTGTTGGGTTCTCATACAGGATTAATAACTATAGGGGGAGGCCCGAGAAGAGAGTGGACTCCGATGATTCTTTCGACATGATTGAATAGTTTTTTGGGTTTAAGTCCAATGAAGGCCGCTTATTTAGAGCGGCTTTTTCTAATCGTGATTAGTAAATAGAAGCATTAAAAACATACATGCACCCTGCTGCTGTTGATTTATCTGAGGCAACCCCAATTTCTCAAAATCCCTCATCCCGGTTTTTCGGAATGAGTAGATTTTGTTAGTCGATTTGTCAATTGTTTTTCAATTGACGAATTTCCTCTAAAAAATGTTTCCATTTCCCCATTTTAATTAGCCTAGTTGAAATAGTTAATTCATTGCATTTTGGCATACGTTATGGATGGTGATTTTTGGATCCTTGTAGCTTATTGCGCCGGAACTGAAGGTCGTATGCTGATTATTGGTTCTACCCGCTGGGTTGGCTGTAATGGGTCTTGAATAAATTGATTTTATGTGGTTCACAAAACACATTAGTTTGCTGGCACTACTTGGGTATTTTGCCGGGATCCTTATCTTTTTCATAATGTTTGGGTAGTACTTAATGAATCATATGGGTAAAACGGTGGGCAAAAATTTTGCCACGGAATTTTTTGTTTATCGCTAAATAATTCATTTAGTTGCAGTTTTTATCCCTAATTCTACTCATATGAGTATTGAAATACTCAAAGTTCAAAACAAATTGTATTATCGCAAATTCATTCATCTACCAGCAAAAATACACAGGGGCTATAAAAATTGGGTGCTACCAATTTACTCCGATGAATGGGATTTTTACAATCCTAAGAAAAATAGGGCCGTGTCGTACTCCGACACGGTGCTTTACCTTGCTTTAAAAGGTGGTAGGCCTGTAGGACGAATTGTGGGGATAATAAACAGACGGTATAATCAAATTCACAACGAAAAAACAGCCCGATTCTTTAACCTGGAAACCTTTCAGGATTACGATGTTGCGCAGGCGCTTTTGGGCGAGGTTGAGAAGTGGGCAAAGGGAAAGGGTATGGATAGGCTAGTAGAGCCCATGGGATTCTTCGATAAGGATTTGTAAGGTTTGCTAGTTGAGGGTTTCGATGAACCCATTGTTCTTGCCTCGAATTGTAATTATCCATACCTGGTTGAATATGTGAACCGGTATGGTTTTGACAAAGAGGTTGATTTGGTGGTTTACAAGGTTCCCGTTCCCGATAAATTACCCGATTTCTACCTTCGCATTTTCCAGAGAGTTAAAGCTCGTGCCAACGGCTTTAGAATGCTTAACTTTTCAAATAGAGAAGCGATATTAAACCGTATATTAAACCTGTCCTTTCACTGGTGAATGAAACCTTTACTGATATTTATGGCTTTAATCCCATGGAACCCGATGAAATGGAGGAACTTGCTGCAAAATACCTTTCATTTATCGATCCCCGATTTTTGAAGGTTATTGTTAATGATGACAATCAACCTTTGGCTTTCATACTGGGCATCTCCGATATATGCCCTGGTATTCAAAGGAGTAAGGGTTATCTCTTTCCCTTCGGCTTTATTCATATCCTAAAGGCCATGCGTATCTCAAAAATGCTTAGCCTTTTGCTTGGTGCTATTCATCCACAGTATAGAAATTTAGGATTTGATACCTGGATGGGCGCCGAAATGTTAAATGAGGCTCAAAAAGATGGTATGACTGTTATTGATAGCCACCTAGAGCTAGAAACAAACCATAAGATGCGTGCCGAAATGGAAAAAAATGGGTGGTATTATTTACAAGCGCAACAGAATTTTCCAGAAAAAACTTTAAAATCAAGGGGTTGCATTTTGCAACCCCTTGGTTGCTTTACAAGATTGTGTTGAAAAGAATTTTATAGTTCGATGGAACCGATGCCCTGAATATTGGGCTAAACCCAAGCAGAATAAGTTGCCCTTTCCCTTTTTTTAACCAAATGGCTGCCGATTTGCCCTCAAGTAGTTCCTCGCCTTTCAGGTATCCACTAAGCAGCTTATTCTTCCCTTCAAAATATCCAATTACCCGCCGATCCATGTCAAGCGAAGGGACTCGGGTTTCAAACAGGTAGTTATCGCGCATGAAAACTCCCATTTCACTATCCAGCCCAAATGTAAATGGGGGTATGGGATTTAGTTTCATGCTAACCAGCGAACCTGGGCAGGCAAACCCCCGCTTTTGAACTTCCTTTGCGATATTCATGAAGGGGAATGTAAATTCCTCGGAAGCATTACCCTGCTTCAGGGTAAGCGTGCCCTCAAACAGTTCGGTTGCTTGCTCCCATGCCAAAATAGTTCCACCATTTTGTACAAACTCTGTTAATGCTTCAACTCCCTTCTGTCCCATTCCCTTGGTATAAATTTCGGGGTAAACCAACGGAATAACTTGCCCATTCCGTTTGTATTTACCATCTTTGAGCAGGGTTGCGTTGGTGTTTGGAATAATAATCAAGTCGAATTTCGATAGTAAGTTGCCATCGGCAACCTGCGAAGGATTTATAACAGTGTATGGAGTTTCGTATGTGTCTAGTATATACCTAGTCCAGCCAGCATCCATGCTTTGAACCTGCGATTCAATTAAACCTATCCGACGTATCTTGCTGACGCTGGTATTGTTGGGTTTAGCATCTGAAGTCAGTATACTAAAATTCGCATCGTTAAGTATTTGTCTAGTTTTTTCATTCAGGGGAATGCAGAAACTTCCAGCTGGTAATTCATTGCCATCGAGCACAATATGTTCGTTAGCCCGCTCCACCTGAACGCCACTCTTTAGGCATTTAACTGCCAATTTGTAGGACTGGTTTACTGTTGAAGGAAGCATTGCAAAACGTTTTTCGGGAATTGGTGTTGTGTTTAAGGTGAAGTTTGTAGCGATAGGTTCAATTAAACTGTCCTCAACCGTTTTGGTATTTATTGTGAAACAGGATAATCCTTTATGCAAGGGCAGCGACCAACTGGTAATATCGTATGGTTCCAACACATTTCCACCTTCTTCTAACCGCCGTTCAGGAAACTCCTGGGCTTCCATTACCTCCTTGATAAACATCCGGAAGGGTTGTGCAAGCGGAACCACTATATCGCCTGCATGGAAATTTTGGTTCTTTATAGTGATATTCTCTTTCAGCCTGTAAATATGTACACCATGCTCGTTGAGCAGGTTGACCAGTGCAACCAACTCGCTTGGATCCTTTTGATTGGCTGGTAAAATAAAATAGTAGGGCGCACGGGTTTTACCAAGATTTACCTGTTTTTTGCAGATATCGTTCCGGAACTCAAGGATGCGATCTTTGTATTTGCTTGCAGTATGCAGCATCGATAGGGTTGATTCCACCTCAAGGTTTATGATGTCCGATAATTTCCACCATCCGCCCGGCCATGGCATAAGCATATTCACACCCTTTTTATACTCAGCTAAACCTTTAGATGTGCCGGTTAACTCGGTTGGCTCAATGTACACAGGTGTGGCGATTTTTACGCTGGCCGCCTCGGTAAGCATGCTTATTACGTTTTTCCATAAGCAGGTTTCAGTTGAGCCCGGCCAGTAGTTGTCGAATAGATTTTGTTGGCTAACGCCCTGCAAGCCCTTGGATGTAAGGTCGTTTAGCATGTTTTGCCCAAAAAGGTTAGACCAAGCGTATAGTTCTGCATCAACATTTTGGGCTATTGGATCGTGGTAGGGTGGTACAAAGTACCGTGGGCCTGTAAGTCCCATTTGGTGTTTCTCAACCATAACCTGAGGGAACCACTCCTGGCTGGTTAACCTGGATATGGCTTTAGTTTCCGGTTGGGTTAGGGTAATAAAATCGCGGTTATTATCGTGACCAACATATTTCTGGTAAAGGAAAGGCATGGGGCCACCCTCATATTTTGTCCCTTTGTATTGGTTGTAGTAATCAACTACCATGTCCATGCCATCGGGATTATGGCATGCCACAGCCATGTAAACAACGTTGTTAAGAGCATTGTTGAACGAATTGTCAGCAATCAGCCTGTGTATGATTGTTGGTAGTGCCTGGGATGGGCCAACCTCAGTGGAGTGCATGGAGAGGGTAGCCATCACAAAAACCTTGCCTTGGTTTACCATCTCTTCCCTTTCAGCATCGTTTAGTGAATAGTTAATGGCTAGTTGCTTGTTAATCTCCTTAAGCCTATTGAGATTAGCAATATTCTCCTTTGTGCTTACAAAAACCGCATAAAGAGTTTTTCCCATAGCCGATTGTCCAATAGGTACTACTTTGATCATTGGGCTTTGGGTTTCAATCTTCTTTAGGTAGTCAACCAATTGGTCATACTTAATAAGCATACGATCAGTTCCGGGCGTAAATCCAAAATGCTGTTCTGGAGTTGTTACCTGTGCATGTGAAAACAATATCCCTATAGTAAAGGATATGAGCAAAGCTATTGCACGTTTCATACTATTTTGATTTAGGTTGGTTATTACCCTTTGACTATTTGGTTTTCAAAAGGTTTACAAGAAAAAAGCCACGAAAATCTCGTGGCTTTTTAAGTATGGTGCTTGTGATTAAAAACTCTTAATACAGTCGTCAACGCTTTCCCTTATATCGAATACGGTTTGAAGTTGCAGTAACTTGACAAGTTCCATTACTTCAGGGCTAATGTTGCATAGTTTTAAAGAGGCGTTTGAATTTTTACAATGGCGGAGTATTGATAGCAGCATGCCAAATCCAGTGCTATCTACATAGCTAACGCCACTAAGGTTTAATGCTACCTTTGCATTTGGGGTAATCACTTTTATAACTTTAGTTTTAATCTTTTGTGTAACGGTTACATTCAGCTTACTGTTTTCGCTGAATGAAATCACCATAACATCGTTAATTTTTTCAACATCAATCATATATGTAAGTTTTTAAAGTTTATACTTATAACAATTCAAGAATATGTTGCAGCTCAACAGAAGCCTCTCCCGATATTTTTTTAAACTTTTCCACAAGAGTCTTCACGGTATTGTTATCGGGTTTGCTCGTACAAATGTTTTCAAGTTTTTTCATATCGGATGTAAGCTCATCAATTCCCATCATGGCCACCGAGTTTTTAATTTTATGAGCAAACTTTGCCAGAGTGCAGTAATCCTGATTTTTTAGGTATAGCTCCATTTGCTCGGAGAAGGTAGGCACCTGGGTGATGAAAAGGTTAATCAAATCCCGCATCAAATCGGTATTCCCTTCCGAAATCTCTTTCAGGAAATCGAGGTTTACATGGTGGGTTGCCTGGTCGGTAGCCATCTGATAAAAGATTGAAAATACTACTACTTTCAAATTTACTAAAAAATATGATATGTTGAAAAACATAAGCATAAAAGTTTACATCGAAATCGGTTTAAATAACAAGAAACAAATAAAAATCATAGATTTGCGGTACTGTAAATAAATACTTAGAACCAATGAAAAATACACCATTTACAAAGTACCATATAGAGCTTGGAGCTCGTATGGCACCATTTGCTGGGTATAATATGCCTATTGAGTATACCGGTATTAACGACGAACATATTACAGTTCGCGAAAAAGTTGGCGTTTTTGATGTTTCACACATGGGCGAGATTTGGGTTAAAGGCCCCAAAGCTCTTGATTTTTTACAAACCGTTACCAGTAACGATGTTTCAGCATTATTTGATGGTAAGGTTCAGTACAGCTGCTTCCCTAACGATAAGGGTGGAATAGTTGACGATTTGTTAGTTTACCAGGTTAATGCGGAAACCTACCTTTTGGTGGTGAATGCTGCAAATATTGAAAAGGACTGGAACTGGCTTTGTGAGCAGGGTGAAATGTTTGGCTTAACTCCCGGTAAGGAGCTTTACAATGCTTCCGACGAGTTTGCTCAACTTGCCATTCAGGGCCCTTTAGCCTTGAAGGCCATGCAAAAGTTAACCACAGAGAATGTGGTTGACATGGAATACTACACTTTTAAGAAAATTCCTTTTGCTGGAATTACAGATGTAATATTCTCAATTACCGGTTATACCGGATCTGGAGGATGCGAAATATATTGCGCTAGCGAGGATGCCGATAAATTATGGGAAGCAGTTTTTGAGGTAGGCGCTGAGTTTGGCATAAAGCCAATTGGATTAGGAGCCCGCGATACGCTTCGGCTGGAAGCAGGGTTTTGCCTGTACGGAAACGATATTAACGATACAACCTCGGCCATCGAGGCTGGCTTAGGCTGGATAACCAAGTTTGCCCCTGGGAAGAACTTCATTAGCCGCGAAATATGGGAGAAGCATAAAAATGAGGGAACCGACCGCCGCCTGAAGGGCTTTGTGATGATTGATCGCGGGATACCCCGTCAGCATTACCTGATTTACGATGCTCAAGGTAACGCGATTGGCGAAGTAACATCTGGAACCATGTCGCCTATGACTAAGCAGGGTATAGGAATGGGGTATATCAAGAAAGGCCACTGGAACGATGGCAATGAAATTTACATTGGTATCCGCGATAAAAAGTTAAAGGCTAAAATTGTTAAGCCTCCTTTTCACTTAGCAAAAGTATAAACCGTAAAAGGGGGCAGTGCCCCCTTTTTTTAAATCAAACTGTACCATGCCAAGGATTGAAGTTGCATTCTCGCCTACCATCTTTCAGCACTTTGATAAAGACGGTAAAATAGTTGTGGTGGTTGATATCCTCAGGGCAACCTCAGTAATTTGCACCATGTTTCACAATGGGGTTAAGGAGATAATTCCTGTGCGAAGCATTGAGGAGGCTCATGAATATAAACGCAATGGCTATCTTGTGGTTGCTGAACGCAATGGCCAAAAACTCGACTTTGCCGATTTTGGCAACTCGCCTTTTTACTTCACTCCCGAAACGGTTGGCGGAAAAACAATTGTTTACAGCACCACTAACGGAACCAATGCCATTACCTTAGGTCGCAATGCGCAGGAGCTGATAATAGGGGCTTTTCTTAATATCTCAGCGGTGGAAAGTTACCTTAATGCCCGTTCGAACGACATACTTATTATGTGCGCCGGATGGAAAGGGAAATTTTGCCTTGAGGATGCCATATTTGCTGGGGCTTTAGCTCAAAGGCTTTTGGCAGGTGGTAGATTCGACACAATTTGCGATTCAACCCATGCCGCTATCGATCTCTGGAATATGGCAAAAGTTGATTTAACCAGCTATGTAAAAAAAGTAGCCCAACGTCATCGGCTTAAAAAACTTGGTTTGGATGATGTAATTAGCTACTGTTTTACCTCAGATGTTACCGACACAATACCAGTCCTTAAAGAGGGTAAATTGGTGCTATTAATCTAACACTGCAAACGTTTGTTAAAATCAGGCATAAGTTATCTGTTTGATAACATTTATTTAGGAAATTTGAAAAAAAACTTTGAAATTTGACCTATTCTTGCAATAACAGATGATAACTTAAACCAGTTAAAGCCATGAAAAAACATAATTTCAATCCAGGTCCCTGTATCCTTCCCGATATAGCTCTGGAAAATACTGCCAAAGCAGTTCTCGACCTCGATGGTACAGGCATGTCAGTTCTAACCATTTCGCATCGTTCAAAGGAGTTTGAAGCCATTATTGAGGAAACCAAAGCCCTTTGGCGTGAACTCCTACAAATACCAGAAAACTACCACATTCTATTCCTGGGCGGTGGCGCAAGTTTGCAGTTCTGTATGGTTCCCTACAACTTGCTCCAAAACAAAGCAGCTTACCTTGATACCGGTGCCTGGGCAAGCAAGGCTCTGAAAGAGGCCAAACTCTTTGGCGAGGTAGTAACCGTTGCCTCCTCGTCTGATAAAAATTACACCTATATTCCAAAAGGGTTTACCATTCCAACCGATGTGGATTACTTCCATATTACCACCAACAACACCATTTACGGAACTGAAATCAAGTATGATATGGATTCGCCGGTAACCCTGGTTGCCGATATGAGCTCCGATATCATGAGTCGCCCTGTTGATATTAAAAAGTACGGGTTGATTTACGGTGGTGCTCAAAAAAATGTTGGCCCTGCCGGCGTTACCTTTGTTATTATCCGCGAGGATATCCTAGGCAAAGTTGAGCGCAAAATTCCTACCATGCTCAACTACCATACTCACATCAAGAATGGTTCAATGTTCAACACTCCTCCTTGCGGTGCAATTTACACCATGCGCGAGACCCTAAAGTGGCTCAAGGGGATAGGTGGCGTTGAAAAAATCCACGAGTTGAACAAGAAAAAGGCTGAACTACTCTACGATGCCATCGACAATAGCAAAATGTTTGTTGGAACTGCTGAAAAGGATTCGCGTTCTATCATGAACATTTGCTTTGTGATGAAGCCTGAGTATAAGGACAAAGAACAAGCTTTCATGGATTTTGCTAAGAAAGCTGGTATGGTAGGCATCAAGGGACACCGCTCGGTAGGTGGCTTCCGTGCCTCTACCTATAATGCTTTGCCAATTGAAAGCGTTCAGGCTCTGGTTGATTGCATGAGAGAGTTTGAAAAAGAAAATGCATAGTACTTAAACAGAATAGGGCAGCAGAGGTTCAACTTCCGTTGCCTTTTTTATAAACTAAAAATAAAACGTTATGGCTAAAATATTAGTTGCTACGGAAAAGCCCTTTGCGAAGGCCGCTGTAGATGGTATTCGCAATATTGTTGAAGAGGCTGGTTTTGAACTAGTCCTATTAGAAAAATATCCCGATCCAAACGACCTGATAAAGGCCGTTGCCGATGTTGACGCACTTATCGTTCGCAGCGATAAAGTTACCAAGAATGTTGTTGAAGCCGCCAAGAATTTGAAGGTTGTGGTTCGCGCAGGTGCTGGTTACGATAACATTGATTTGGCTGCTTGCACAGCCAAGGGTGTTGTGGCCATGAACACTCCGGGTCAGAACTCAAATGCCGTAGCCGAACTGGCAATTGGCATGATGATCTACATGGCGCGCAACCTTTTCCAGCCCGGTACCGGAACCGAAATTGCTGGTAAAAAGTTAGGCATTCATGCCTATGGCAACGTAGGCAAGCTTGTAGCCAAGTACGGTAAAGTCTTTGGCATGGAGGTTTATGCCTTTGATCCTTTTGTAGATAAAGCACTAATGGAAAAAGATGGCATTAAAGTAGCCGATAGCATTGATCAGCTATACTCCACCTGCGACTTTGTTTCGCTTCACATACCGGCCAATGAGAAAACCAAAAAATCAATTGGCTACGACTTGCTGAGCAAACTGCCCAAGGGCGCAACCCTTGTGAACACTGCCCGCAAGGAGGTGATTGACGAGGAAGGCCTTAAAAAGGTTCTTGCTGAGCGCACCGATTTGAAGTATGCCACCGATATTATGGCCGATTGCCATGCTGAGCTGGTTGAGAAGTTTCCGGGCAGGGTATTTGCCACACCCAAAAAGATGGGTGCTGAAACCGCCGAGGCAAACATTAATGCTGGTTTAGCCGCTGCTCAACAAATTGTGGCATTCATCAAGAATGGCGATAAAACGTTTCAGGTAAATAAGTAGTGTGTTAGTAAATAGTGAAAAGTGAAAAGTTAAAAGATAATACTTGAGGATGCTGGGTTGGACCACACAAAATTAGAGGCATGGAAAGAGGCAGTTGAGTTATCAGTTAATGTTTATGGGTTAACAAAAGATTTCCCTAAAGAAGAACTCTAGGCATTAACATCTCAATTGAGGAGAGTTGCTGTTTCAGTTCCCCTCTAATATTGCTGAAGGTTGCGCAAGAAATACTAGTGGTGAATCCATTCATTTCTTGTATATTGCTCTAGGTTCATTGGCTGAACTCGAAATGCAGCTGATTATAGTTATGATACAGGGATATATAGAAAAACCTAACGATATTTTTACTAAGATTACTCTTGTAAAGCAGTTAACCATGGGGCTGATCACGTATCTCAAAAGTGTATAATCTTTTAACTTTTAACTATTAACCTTTAACTTTTATTATGGTAAAAATCAAAGCATTTAAGGGTATTCGTCCCCCAAGAGAAATTGCAAAAGAAGTGGCTGCGCGTCCGTACGACGTGCTTAGTTCGCAGGAAGCGAAAGCTGAAGCTGGGGAAAAATCGTTGTTGCATATCACTAAGCCCGAAATCGATTTTGATCCTATAATTGATGAGCACACCCAACAGGCTTACGATAAGGCAGTTGAAAATTTTCGTAAGTGGAAGGAGCGCGGTTGGTTAGTGCAAGACCCCAAGGACATGTACTACGTGTATGCTCAAACCATGGATGGAAGAACACAGTATGGCTTGGTAGCTGCTTGCCATTTTGAGGATTACATTGAGGGGCGTATCAAAAAGCACGAGCTAACCCGTCCCGATAAGGAGGAGGATCGAATGATTCACATCCGTATTCAAAATGCTAACATCGAGCCTGTGTTTTTTGCCTATCCTGCACACCAGGAAATGGATGAAATAATCGCAAATGTGGCTAAAAGCAAGGAGCCTGAATACGATTTTGTTGCAGAAGATGGCTTTGGCCACCATTTCTGGGTAATTGACGATGATGCAACCATTAAGCACATCACCGAAATTTTTGCTTCAATCCCTGCCCTTTACGTTGCCGATGGTCACCATCGCACTGCTGCTGCGGCTAGAGTTGGCCTTGAGAAAAAGAATGCAAATCCTAACCACCGTGGCGACGAGGAGTATAATTACTTCCTTGCCGTGATATTCCCCGATAACCAACTTAAGATTATTGACTACAACCGCGTTGTGAAGGATTTGAATGGCCTTACCTCTGAGCAGTTCCTTGAAAAGCTCAGCGAAGGGTTTGTGGTTGAAGAAAAAGGCACTGAGGTTTACAAGCCGCAATACCTCCACAACTTCAGCATGTATCTCGAGGGTAAATGGTATTCGTTAACTGCCAAACCGGGAACCTACAACGATAACGATCCCATTGGCGTTCTTGATGTTACCATTCTGTCGAACCTTGTGATCGATCCCATACTCGATATAAAAGATCTAAGAACTTCAAAGCGTATCGATTTTGTTGGCGGTATCCGTGGTTTAGGAGAGCTTAAAAAGAGGGTGGATAGTGGAGAGATGAAAGTGGCTTTTGCTCTTTATCCTGTTTCCATGAAGCAGCTTATTGATATTGCCGATACCGGCAATATTATGCCTCCCAAAACCACTTGGTTTGAGCCTAAGCTCCGCAGCGGGTTAGTGATCCATTCGTTGGAATAGTTCCTAAACAAAATTCAATAAAGACTCAGCGTTTCGCTGGGTTTTTTTGTATTGCTGTAGTTTTGCAATAGTTTTCAAAATGTTGTTGCGGGCAGCAGAGTTAAGCCAAAAATGTTTATTTTTGCATTAAACACCATGTAATCATGAGTATTTCTGAGCAACTGTTAAAACTCAAGAGTGAGTTACCACAGCATGTTAAGTTGATTGCTGTAAGTAAAACTCACCCCGTGAGTGTAATCATGGAGGCCTATAATGCTGGGCATAAGATTTTTGGCGAAAATAGGGTGCAGGAGTTAATATCAAAGTATAATGAAATGCCAAAAGATATTGAATGGCATTTAATTGGGCATTTGCAAACCAATAAGGTAAAATACATCCTACCCTTTGTGTCTCTTATTCATTCAGTTGATAGCTTAAAGTTGCTCTCTGTTATTAACAAAGAAGCGCAAAAGTGCAATCGGGTTGTTAACTGCCTGTTGCAGGTTTACATTGCATCGGAAGAGACAAAGTATGGCCTGTCGGCCGATGAACTCCATGAACTGCTTCAAAGTTCTGAATTAGAACAGATGCAAAATATTAGAATATGTGGAATGATGGGAATGGCAACTTTTACCGATAATATGGAACAGGTTCGTATGGAGTTTAGGTTCCTTAAAAACCTATTCAACGAGGTTAAACAAAACTACTTCAATAATCATCACTGGTTTAAAGAGTTATCCATGGGTATGTCCAGCGATTACCGCATTGCCATTGAGGAGGGCAGTACCATGGTGCGTATAGGAAGTAATATTTTTGGACACCGAAGCTATACCTAAACTAAATTTTTGTAAATTTCAATTGCATTAAAAAACCTTTAACCATGGCTAAACTTGAAACATCCTACCTGGGGCTATCGCTGCGTTCACCGTTAATTGTCAGTAGTTCCGGGTTAAACTCGTCGGTCGATCGTATTAAAAAATACCAGGAATTTGGCGCTGGTGCAATAGTGCTTAAGTCGTTATTTGAGGAGCAAATCTTGCACGAGGTTAATCTTTTGGAACAATTTTCCGATTATACCGAAGCAACCGATTACCTGAAGCACTATGTATCGGCCAACAATGTTCAGGAGTATATTAACCTAATTAAGAATGCCAAGCAATCGGTTGATATCCCAGTAATTGCTAGTATAAACTGCTTGAGCGATAGTCAGTGGCTATCGTTTGCCTCACGCATTCAGGAGGCTGGAGCCGATGCCCTTGAGGTAAATATCTACTACTTGCCGCTCGACCCTAAGCGTAAGGCTGAGGAGTATGAACTGGTTTACAATAGCATTGCTGAAAAGTTGCAAAAGGTAGTAACCATACCCGTTGCATATAAGTTAGGATCGCACTTTACCAATCCCTTAAATGTGGTTGAGAGCCTTCGCTACCGGGGCGCAAAAGGGGTTGTACTTTTTAACCGGTTCTTTGAGCCCGATATCGACATTCATGCAATGAAGGTAGTACCCGCCAACATTTTCAGTAATCCATCGGATTTGCGATATACCCTAAGGTGGGTAGCCATAGCCAGCCATTTAATCCCAGAAATAGATATATCGGCATCAACTGGCGTTCACGATGGCGAGGCTTTGGTAAAGATGTTGCTTGCAGGTGCCAAGTCGGTTCAGGTTTGCTCAGCCATTTACCGTAACGGCCCTAAACACATTGAAGTCATGCTTAATACGCTTGCCGAATGGATGAACCAGCAAGGGTTTAAAACTATATCCGATTTCAGGGGGAAACTTAATGTTGGTTCTATCCCCGATCCAACCCAGTATGAGCGAAGCCAGTTTATGAAGTATTTCTCAAATTACGAGTAATAATGCAAGAACCGCCAGCTGGCGGTTCTTGCATTATAGTTCATCCAGTAGTTTTCCCAACTCTTCTATTAAGGGTTTAGTTTCAGGGTTGTCCGCTTTAACGGTTTTGATTTTGGCTTTCAATTCGTTTAGTTGATCTCTGCTCAAATTCCCGGTCATGTTTTCAATCACGGTAAAAGCCTCTAGGCAACCCTGGTAATTGGCGTGTTCCATTATGTCGATAAAGGTATCGACGTGTGGGGTAAAGTCCAGGCGGCTTTGCCAGCAAACCGAAACCAACAGGTGAATTTCTTTCGATCTCTTGTTTTGCTTTATGGTTTCAATTATTGTATCAACACTCGATTTGTTTTTTAAGTCAACCAGGAAGTTTACAACTTCGTTTTTAAGCTTTTCAGAACGTGCGCTGAAAAGCAAACTGAGTATTGTTGGAAGCATATAGTCCTCACCGGTTTCCCTTAGCTCAGCTAGCAAGCCAATAATTGCCTCGTCGGAACTTGCCTCTATAGCCTTTTGGAACTGTTCTGCCTTATTGAGCTGCATACGGTTTAAATTTTTAACAAAGGTATTGCTTTTAGGTTTTACTTTGGTTTAAAAATCATTTGTTTGCCAAAAAAAATGAGACTGAATATTGATTTTGATAAAATTATAGTATATTTACTTGTCGATTGTTGAAAATTTAATCCAAAGATTCCATTATGCTCAAAGGATCAAAAGAAATACTCCTCCTATCGGCTATGGCCACTATGGCCGTGCTTGCCGTTTCGTGTAAATGCAATAGGGAATCGGAGCAGATGCTCCAGGTATCTCAAGAGCAGGGTGTTGCCGATAGCGCTTTGGTTAGCAGTATTGAATCGGTAAAGCAGATTTTTTACTCTTTGCCATCGCCGCTTGAAACGGCAATGATACTCAAGCGCTCCGGGGCAACATACAACGAGGAGTTGCTTAATCCTGTTAAAAACGCGTCGAAGTACAATACCACCAAAAGCATGGCGCTTAACCTGGGCATTTATAGCACCGATTTGAGCTATGCAAGCCTTTTTGACCAAACTCAGGCTACCATAAAGTATATGACAGTTTCAAAGAAGATGGCAGAGGGCTTGGGTATTTTAAATGCAATTGATAATTCGGTAATTGAGAAACTGGAGGAGAACATCAATAACCGCGATGTTATCCTCGAGACCATCTCGGAAACTTTGCTCAATACCAACTCCATTCTGGAGGAGGACGATAGGGTGGCTGTTGGTTCTATTATACTTGTTGGTGGATGGATTGAGGGCCTTTACATTGCCACCTCGTTGGTTGAGGATATCAATAAAGTTGATATCGAAATGGTCGATCGCATTATCGATCAGAAGCTATCGCTACAAACCGTTCTTAAGCTTTTGGAGCAAAGCAATAGCAATGCCGATGTTAGGGAGCTATATTCCGACATGCTTGAGCTTGAAAAGGTATACAACGATGTGAAAATTACAGTATCGGATGTAAAAGTAATACAGGATGGGAAATCGAAGGTTGCCACATTAAAATCGAAGAATGTTACAACCGTAAGCCCTGAAGTTTTTAAAAAGCTTAAAACAAAAGTGATTGAATTGCGTAAAAAATACACAGCTTAAAATGGTTCGTATGAGATCATCGATTTATATACTTGTTTCGGCAGTTGTTCTATTTCTTGCACTCCCTTCGTCGTCCAATGCTCAGTGTAAGAACTTTGCCAAAAAGATATGTCGGCTTGAACTATCGCCCTATGTTCACGATGGTAACTACAATGCTGCAATACTAACCGAGGGGGAGGATGCCGAACTTTTCAAGACCTTCTATGCTGGTCAGCAGTATCGCATTTCTGTTTGCGGCTCTGAAACTCTTAATAAGATAGAGTTTATGGTAATGGATGTTGACCGTAAGGTTTTATACACAAATGCTAAAAACAATTTTGCCACCTCATGGGATTTTAGGGTTGAAAACACACAGCAACTCATCATACTGGTTAAGGTTCCAGTAACCTCCAGTAAAAACGAGGAATTAAAGAGTGGTTGTGTGGCTATCATGTTTGGACTTAAAACGGATTAGTCAATATCTGTATAAATAAAAAAGCCGCTAAAAAAGCGGCTTTTTTGCTGCTTCACCTAATGGTTAAGTTTAGCAAAGAGGAACTTCCCTGTATAGGAACTCTCCTCTAAAGCGAGTTGTTCTGGTGTGCCTGCATAAATTAAATGCCCTCCATTCTCGCCACCCTCTGGGCCTAAATCAATTACCCAGTCGGCACATTTAATAACCTCAAGGTTGTGCTCCACCAGAATAATGCTATGTCCCTTTGCAATAAGGGCGTCAAAGGCATTTAACAATTTTTTAATATCGTTAAAATGTAAGCCAGTGGTAGGCTCATCAAAGATGAAAAGAATGGGTTTATCGGTATTCTCTTTGAGCAGGAACGATGCTAGTTTAACCCTTTGGCTCTCACCTCCACTAAGGGTGCTCGACGATTGCCCAAGCTTGATATAACCTAAACCCACATCCTGAAGAGGTTTTAGCTTTTCAGTGATTTTCTTTTCAAGGCTTCCTTTGCCTTTCTCAAAGAACTCAATGGCCTGGTTAACGGTCATTTCCAGCATGTCATACACATTGGCATTCCTGTACCTGACCTCAAGGATATCGTCCTTAAAGCGTTTGCCATGGCAGCTCTCGCAGGTTAAGGTAAGGTCAGCCATGAACTGCATCTCAACGTGAATTACCCCTTCGCCCTGGCACTCCTCGCAACGGCCACCATCAATGTTAAAGGAAAAATGCGATGGGCCGTAACCGTTGCTTTTAGCATAGGGTTGTTCTGAAAGTAGCTTGCGGATTTCGTCCCAGGCTTTGAGGTAGGTAACAGGGTTACTCCGCGATGATTTGCCAATGGGATTTTGGTCAACCATTTCCACTCCTGAAATTTGACGAATATCGCCAGCTATGCAGTCGTGTTGGCCTGCCCGCTCGCCACTCCCTGTAATTTCCTTGAGTAAGGCAGGGTAGAGTATTCCCTTAACCAAGCTTGATTTGCCCGAACCGCTTACCCCTGTAACCACAGTGAGGGTATTTAACGGGAACTTTACATCAATATTCTTTAGGTTATTTTCGCGTGCCCCTTTTACCTCGATGTAGCTATTCCATTTGCGGCGTTTAGTCGGAATGTCAATTTTTTCGGTTCCGTTCAGGTATTTAGCGGTAAGGCTATTGGCAGGAGAATGAATTAGGCTTGGCTCACCGGCGAAAACTACCTCGCCTCCAAGTCGGCCTGCTTGTGGTCCAATATCGATAATATAATCGGCATTGCGTATGATGTCCTCATCGTGTTCCACTACAAGTACAGTATTACCTAGGTTCCGCAGATTTTTAAGAACATCAATAAGAAGATGGGTATCGCGAGGATGCAGGCCAATACTAGGCTCATCAAGTATATAGAGTGACCCCACTAGGCTGCTGCCAAGCGATGTGGCAAGGTTAATGCGCTGCGACTCACCCCCGGAAAGGGTAGCGGATAAACGGTTAAGGGTTAAGTAGCCTAACCCAACATTTACCATGTATCCCAAACGGTTCCGAATTTCTGTCAATAAACGTTTTGCCACAGTGGCATCGTGCTCATCCAGCTCGATGTTCAAAAAGAACTCGTAAAGCTCTTCAATTTGGGTGTTAACCAGCTCCTGGATGGTGTAACCAGCTACCTTTACGTACGATGCCTCAGGCCTAAGGCGGCCGCCCTTGCATGCAGGGCATGTGGTTTTGCCCATGTAGCGGGAGAGTAGAACTCGGTATTGTATTTTGTATCGTTTTTCCTCAAGCTCCTTAAAGAAATCGTAAATGCCCGTGAAGTGCCTTGTGCCATTCCAAAGCAATGCTTTCTGCTCATCCGTTAATTTGTAGTATGGGGTGTGGATGGGCAGGTTATATGCCGATGCATACTCAATTACCCTGCCCTTATACCAACCCATTGACTCACCTCGCCAGCATGCTATGGCATCCTCGTAAATGGTAAGACTTTTATTGGGTACAACCAAATCCTCGTCAATGCCAATAACTTTACCGTAACCCTCGCATTTTGGGCAAGCGCCAAGAGGGTTATTGAAGTTGAACAGATGCTCGGTGGGCTGATCGAATTTTATCCCATCGAGCTCATACAGGTTCGAGAACTGTTCCTCCTTTATCCCTTCGTCGGTTTCGATGGAAAGAATGCAAAAGCCATTACCTTCGGCGTAAGCGGTTTGAACCGAATCGGCTATTCGGCTAATAAAATCTTCATTCACCGACACGGCAAACCTATCTATTATCAACCTTGTGTTAGTCCCAGCCAAATCGACAAGTTCACGGTTTTGGGCATCATCAATCCTAATTACTTTACCATTAATATCAATTCGGGTGAACCCTTCGCGGTTTAGCGCCTTAAGCTTTTCCTTGATGTTGTCGTTAACGGCAATAGGAGCTAAAAGCGTAATGCGTGTTCCCTGCTTATGGGCACTGATAAAGTTCACCACATCGGTAACCGAATGGCGCTTAACCTCGTGGCCCGAAATGGGTGAGTAAGTTTTCCCAATACGGGCGAAAAGTAGCTTAAGGTAATCGTAAATCTCGGTTGATGTGCCAACGGTAGAGCGCGGATTTCGAGTGTTAACTTTTTGCTCAATAGCAATGGCGGGCGGTATACCGCTAATAAGGTCAACCTCAGGCTTACTCATCCTGCCAAGGAATTGACGGGCATAAGCCGAGAGGCTCTCAACGTATCGCCTTTGCCCTTCGGCATAAATGGTATCGAGCGCTAACGACGATTTTCCCGAACCCGACACACCTGTAATAACCACCAACTTGTTACGGGGAATATCTATATTGATATTCTTAAGATTGTGAACCCTTGCGCCTTTTACTGATATTACTTTTTCGTGCTTTTGCATTGGTGAATTGGAAAAATGTAACCTACAAAGGTATTACTCTAAAACCATTTTTAAGTGATGCTTGTTCAAATTCTTTGAAATTATAACTACTCTCCTAATCGCTGAAAATTTCTACCAACCCTTACCCCATTAACTTAGCATGCCCACCAAAAAAACGATATTTTGCGTTTTACCCTTTATCCTTTATCCTTTATCCTTAATGTCTCTCTTGCCATTAGCCCCTCGTTAAAGAGCAAGTCAATTACGCTCAGGTTAGGAGTAAACCCAAAGCGAAACTCAAAAACCTGAAAGTATGGCAGGGTGGCTGGCAGCCCGGTTACAGGCATTTTTGCTTTGGGGCTAATAGTGTATCGGAAGTCCATTACCCATTCGGGTGCTATTTTTTGGTATTCGGATGTAAAATGAATTTTTACAGGGGACTCTAAAAAGTCGAGTATGGCCATTAAAAGCTGGTTGTTGAGCTCCCAAAGTGTATAGAATCGGTTTTGGTAGAACGGCATCAGCATATCAGCTATAAAATCAAAGTAAGCCGATTTGCGGTAAGCCGATTCGATGGCTCGCCAATGATTCCTATTCCAATTGGTTGAGTAATCAATAATTACTTCGGTTATACTGGTGTGGTTGCCCTTTGGCTTAATTACTGGGATTACCAGGGGTAAGGGCCCGTTTGCACTGAGTATTACGCATCGGTTGCGGTAGGTTTGTTTAAGGTAAGTTTCATGTGCCTCAATAAAAAATTTATCGGCACTAAGTAAGGCGGACATGTAAGGAACCGGCGGTAAATACGCAGTACTAAGTAGTATGGTTTTACTGGACATTGTACGGTTTCATTGAATTAAAAAACCTGTTGCGGGTGCCATTCCCCTCCAACAGGTTTTTATGCAGCTATTATTTGGTCTACTTAATAGTTGTAAACATACGCTTAAAGCGAATATTGGCAGGGAAACGTTTATCCTTATCGAGCGATAGCCAAATAAACGAAGCTTTTCCTACCACATGGTCTTCGGGCACAAACCCCCAAAAACGGCTGTCGGCCGAATTGTGTCGGTTATCACCCATCATAAAGTAGTAATCCATTTTAAAGGTGTAGGTATTTGCAGGCGTACCATTTATGTATATAGTTCCGTTTTCAACCTTTAAGTCGTTATTCTCGTATACATCAATTATACGCTGGTATAACGGAAGGTTTTCAAGGGTAAGTGTAACTGTTGTGCCTTTTTTGGGTATCCAGAGTGGACCAAAGTTGTCCTCGTTCCATGTATAACTGGGGTCGTGGGGGAAAATCAACTTCCACATGATTGTGGAATCGGTATTTTCGTTTCTCTCAATTTGAATCACAATGCTAAAAGTCTTGAACCGTTCAGCCATTTCTTCGGTTAGTGGTAGGTTGTAAACCGATTCCTGGGGGTTGTAGTTGATATCGGAGCGGGCAATGCCCATTTCCTCAAAACGTTTTGGGTTTATGGTTGAACCATTAGTCCTAATCAGGTAGTTATACTGCCTTTTACCAATTTTCTCTTGCTCTTTACCGTTTACAAAAAGGTTCCCATGGATAACCTGAATGGTGTCGCCTGGGATGCCAACGCAACGTTTGATGTAGTTCTCGCGTTTATCGACTGGCCGGTAAATGATATCGTAATTTACACGGATGAAGTTGCGCCCGTAAATTCTTGCCAAGGTGTAGTAGCTTGAGTTCTGATCCTGAAGGCAGACCGTGTCGCCCTCGGGGAAATTGAAAACAACCACATCGTTGCGTTTAACCTGACCAAAACCGGCAATACGTTTGTAAGGCCACCGGGGCCACTCAATAAACGATTTGGTGTATTTTGTTAAAGGCAGGGTGTGATGCACAAAGGGAAATGAAATAGGAGTATTGGGTAGTTTAGGCCCGTAAGCAACCTTGCTCACAAAGAGATAGTCGCCCACCAGCAGCGATTTTTCCATGGACGATGTTGGAATGGTGTAGGCCTCAATAAAGAACATACGGATTAGAGTTGCCGCAACAACTGCAAAAATTATGGCATCTATCCATTCTATCAAAGCAGTTTTCTTTTGTCCACGCTTTTTCCAGAATGTCCAGTTTACTTTTTGGGTGATGTAGAAATCAAAAATGATGGGTAATCCCAGGAGCAGCCAGTAGTTCCCAATCCATACTACCCAGAGTATGAAAACTATGGCGGCAAATGCAAATCGGAAATACTTGTTTTTAAGGAAATCTTTTACTTTTTGAAACATGGTATTGTGGTTTAGTCAAGTTTAAGCAAATCGTCCATGCTGTAAAATCCCTTGCGGGAGTTAAGGAACTCAGCGGCTAAAACAGCCCCAAGTGCAAATCCCCTGCGACTCTTAGCCTCGTGCTTTAGAGTGATGATATCCTGTTCGGAATTAAAGGTCACGATGTGAGTACCAGGAACTTGCCCTTGTCGTATGGCCTCAATGGGAATTTTACTCTCAGCAACCTTGGGAATCAAGCTCCATCCATTGTAGGCCTTCATTTGGTTACAAAGGGTATTGGCAAGGGTTATAGCGGTGCCACTTGGAGCGTCAAACTTTTTGGTGTGGTGTATTTCTGTAATTGATGGTTTATACATCCCCAACCTGTCAAGTATGGATGCAATGTAATTATTCAACTTGAAAAAGATGTTAACCCCAATGCTATAGTTTGATGCGTAAAATAATGTCCCCTCGCCATTGCGTGCCTTGTTAACCATGATTTCAAGCTGATTATTCCATCCGGTTGTTCCTGAAACCACTGGAATTCCAGCATCAAAACAGGCTTGAATGTTTTGCATGGCCGAGTGGGGCGATGTAAATTCAATGGCAACATCGGCTTTTTTTAGGTTCTCGGTGGTTAGCTCGTTGAGATTATCCCTGTCTATTTTAAGGACAATGGTATGGCCTCGCTCAAGGGCGATTGCCTCAACCTCATGTCCCATTTTTCCGTAACCCAAAATTGCGATTCTTTGCATTTATACTATCACCTTTTCAGCTTGCAATTTAAGAAAAGCTGTTGAAATATGAATACTCCCATTTCCAGTTAATCAAAATTAACAAAAAAGGGGCATTTAGCCCCTTAAACCGTATTCTGTTTTTACTGGTTACTTTACAGAATCAACAATGGCCTTGAAAGCCTCTGGGTGGTTCATGGCCAAATCGGCTAAAACTTTGCGGTTAATAGCAATTCCTTTCTGGTTGATCTTACCCATGAATTCGGAGTAGGTCATACCATACTCACGAACGGCTGCGTTGATACGCTGAATCCAAAGGGCACGGAATTCAATCTTTTTCTTCTTACGGTCGCGGTAAGCATAGGTCAAACCCTTTTCCCAGGTATTCTTTGCAACCGTCCAAACATTACGACGCGCAAGGAAATTTCCCTTAGTCTGTTTAAGAATTTTTTTTCTGCGCTTGCGCGATGCTACTGCATTTACTGAACGTGGCATTTTTTACGATTTTTGAATGATTAGCGGTTCATTCTTTGAACTCTTAGTGGCTAATTCATTCTGTTAAACATTAAAGTAAACTAACATACAAACTAAAAGAAAACAAAACTACTTTAAGCCAAGCATTGCCTTAACATGTCCTTCATCGGCCTTGTGAACCAAAGCAACGTGAGTTAAATTCCTCTTTTGCTTGGTTTCCTTTTTAGTCAAAATGTGACTCTTGTAGGCGTGCTTTCTTTTAATCTTACCTGTTCCGGTTAAAGCAAAACGCTTTTTTGAACCAGAATGAGTCTTTGTTTTTGGCATTCTACACTGTATTTATATGATTACTAATGGTTTATTACTTCTTTTTGGTACCTTTAGGGGACACAACCATAATCATTCGTTTTCCCTCGAGCTTTGGGAGTTGCTCCACTTTGCCGTACTCCTCGAGGTCTTGGGCAAACCGTAGCAGCAATATTTCACCTTGCTCCTTGAAAAGAATGGATCGTCCCTTAAAGAACACGTAGGCTTTCACCTTAGCACCTTCCTGAAGGAAATTGATGGCATGCTTCAACTTGAAATTGTAATCGTGATCATCGGTATTGGGACCAAACCTAATTTCCTTAACTACAATTTTTTGAGCATTGGCTTTAATTTCCTTCTGCTTCTTTTTGAGCTGGTAAAGGAATTTCTGATAGTCCAGTATTTTACAAACTGGGGGATCGGCCTTATCAGAAATCATTACCAAGTCTAACTCCATCTCCTCGGCCATTTGGCGTGCCTGGCTAATGGGGTAAATGCCCGGATTCTTAATGTTTTCGCCAACCAGTCGAACAGTCTTAGCTCGAATTTCTTCGTTTATCGGGTAAGTGTCGATGTTTGACTTTTTGATGTTATTAGGTGCTGCTATAACTTTGTCCTCCTATAGTTCAGTTAATTCTAAATTTCTTTCAGCTGATTATCAATTTCAGCTTTTATATGGTTTACAAATTCTTCAAGTTTCATTTGGCCTTTATCGCCTTCGCCTTGAACACGAACAGCAACTGAGTTGGCTTTCTGTTCCTTTTCGCCAACAATCAAAAGGTAAGGTATTCGGCGTAACTCATTGTCCCTTATCTTTTTACTTATTTTCTCGTTGCGGTCGTCAACCAGGCTGCGAATATCGTAATTATTTAGGAATATTGAAACACTTTTTGCATAATCGTTAAATTTTTCGCTAATGGGAAGCACCACAACCTGATCGGGCGTTAGCCACAAAGGGAATTTACCGCCTGTATGCTCAATAAGCACGGCAACAAAACGCTCCATTGAACCAAAGGGAGCTCGGTGTATCATGATTGGGCGGTAACGCTTGTCGTCGGCGCCAATGTACTCCAGCTGAAAGCGCTCGGGTAGGTTGTAGTCAACCTGTATGGTGCCCAACTGCCACTTGCGGCCAATGGCATCGCGAACCATAAAGTCGAGTTTAGGGCCGTAGAATGCAGCTTCGCCAAGTTCGGTTACGGTTTTTAGGCCTCGTTCGGCTGCTGCTTCAACTATGGCTTTTTCAGCTTTTTCCCAATTCTCGTCGGAGCCTATGTATTTCTCTTTGTTGTTTAGGTCGCGTAGCGATATCTGTGCGGTATAATCTTTAAAGTCAAGAGTTTTAAAGATATAGAGAACAATATCGATAACCTTAACAAACTCTTCCTTGAGCTGGTCGGGGCGGCAAAAGATGTGTGCATCGTCCTGGGTGAAGCCACGCACGCGGGTAAGCCCATGTAGTTCTCCACTTTGCTCGTAGCGGTAAACTGTTCCGAATT
This sequence comes from Bacteroidales bacterium, assembly GCA_011045955.1. GTDB lineage: Bacteria > Bacteroidota > Bacteroidia > Bacteroidales > Tenuifilaceae > Tenuifilum. The sequence goes on from DSBV01000102.1 coordinate 35,184, forward strand.
CAGCCAAACGAAGCGGAAGATCTTTGTATGAACGGGGTTTCGATTTGTAAATCTCGCAGTGATGGGGGCAGTTCATGGGTTTGAGAAGGAATTCCTCTCCTTCCTGGGGTGTGGTTATCGGACGAAAACTATCCTTCCCATATTTTGCCCAGTGCCCCGATGTTTTGTACAATTCTTTTTGACCAATGTGCGGGGTAATTACCTGTTCATACCCGTATTTCTTTTGGACACGTTTAAGGAACATCTCTAAACGCTCGCGGAGTTGGGCTCCCTTGGGTAGCCATAGCGGCAAACCTGAACCAACGCTGGGCGAGAACATAAATAACTCCAGTTCTTTGCCTATTTTACGGTGATCGCGCTTTTTAGCCTCCTCAAGTAATGCCAAATACTCATCGAGTTGTTTCTTTTGGGGGAAGGTGATACCGTAAATGCGGGTTAGCATTTTATTCTTTTCGTCACCTCTCCAGTATGCGCCTGCAATGCTTAGCAGCTTTATGGCTTTAATGTAGCCCGTATTCGGAAGGTGTGGCCCACGGCAAAGATCGGTAAATTCGCCTTGGGTGTAGAACGATATGGTTCCATCCTGTAGGTCCGATATAAGTTCCACCTTGTAAGGATCGCCTTTTTCCTGGTAGGTCTTCAGCGCCTCAGCTTTGGATACCTCCCTGCGAACGATGGGCTGTTTTTGCTGCGCAAACTCCATCATTTTTTGTTCAATCTTAGGCAAATCCTCTTCCGTTATGGTATGTCCATTAAAATCGATATCGTAGTAAAACCCATTTTCAATGCTTGGGCCAATGCCCAATCTTACTCCAGGGTAAAGCGCTTCAACGGCTTCGGCCATAAGGTGTGCCGATGAGTGCCAAAAGGCATGTTTTCCCTCTGGATCGTCCCATTTGTGTAGCTTAACGGTGGCATCGGTTTCGATTCCACGGGTAAGATCCCACAACTCACCATTTACCGTTACAGATAAAACATCGGTAGCTAAACGTTCCGAAATGCTCTTGGCTATTTCAAGTCCGTTAACACCTTTGGGGTATTCCCGTACGTTCCCATCAGGAAAAGTTATTTTAATCATAACAGTAGAATATCAATTCAAAATGACTTACAAAATTATAAAAATATTTCATACCACATTAATATGCGGTTGGGCTTGAATAGTAAAACATCAACTGTAGGGTTATTGTTTTGGATTATCTTGAGAAGAGGATTTGCCTTTTTTCTTTAATGAGAATTTTGATTCTTCGCCTTTTACAAGGCGTTCAATATTCTTTTGATGGGTGAACAGCATTAGGATTGCCAGTATAAAGGCAAAAGTAATTAGCGATGGGTTAGTGGTGCGGTAAACAAAAATCAGAACCAGAGGGAACGAAAAGCCTGCAATCATGGAACTTAATGAAACGTAACGGGTGATTAGCACCGACACTATCCAAATTCCAAACACTATCAAAGTGGCGTAAGGATGAAGGGCAAAAACCACACCTGATAGCACTGCCACACCCTTTCCTCCGCGAAACTGAGCAAAAATGGGGAATATATGGCCAAGCAATGCTGCAATTCCCAAAAAGAGCTGAAAGTTGATAAACATTCCAGTTTTTGGAATGTAGAAATCGGTTAGGTATAGCAGACGAACTGCAAGGTAACCTTTAAGCACATCGACTATAAAAACCGATATCCCAGGAATCAGACCAAGTACCCTGATGGTATTTGTTGCACCGGCATTGCCACTGCCGTGCTCCCTAACATCGATTCCGTAAAAAATTTTCCCTACCCAAACCGATGTAGGTATAGAGCCTAAAAGGTATGCCGAAAGTACAACGGCGATTTTGAGCATAGTTTCCATGTTGCAAAGATACAAATTTTGATGGTGTAAGAATATCTATTTATATCGATTTTTAAATCTTATACTCCATAAGTAACTGATTAATAGAGTAGTATTGACTTGAGGTTCCGATTGATGTTTTTAACCAAATTCGTCAATTGAAAAAATTCAATTTGACGATTCGACTAAAAAATCTATTCATACCGAATGTTCGGAATGAAAGATTTTGATAAGTCAGGGTTACCTCCGAAGAGTCAATAGAAACAAGATGTGTACATAGTTCTTATGTCTCTATTGGCTAATTTTGGTTTAACCGCAGCGTAGGTCGATTTAACCCAAGGGGCATGAATTCGTTAATTCAACTTAGGTGTGTTAAGTTTTTTAGATAGAGAGATTTCCTTACTCAACAAGGCTAATAAGCTGCTCCTTGTTAAGGAGTATCATCGGATTATTGGAGTTGACAAATTCGTGGGCAAGGTTTTCCTTGTGGGCTTGCAGCTTTACAATTTTTTCCTCCACAGTGTTGCGTGTAATAAAACGGTAAACAAACACGCTCTTGGTTTGCCCTATTCGGTGAGCGCGCGATGCGGCCTGCATTTCGGCAGCAGGGTTCCACCAGGGGTCCAGAATGAAAATGTAATCGGCAGCGGTTAGGTTTAGTCCAACCCCGCCAGCTTTAAGCGAAATCAAAAAGATTTTCTTTTCAGGATTATTCTGGAACTCTTCCACTACATTGCTTCGGTCAGTTGTTGAACCGGTTAGCATTTCGTAACCAATACCGTTGTTTTGTAAGTAGGTTTCAACCTGTGTCAGGTGTTTAACAAACGATGAGAATATCAGTATTTTATGATCTTCAGCAATAACGCTTTCAATCATTTGCGTAACTTCCTCAAATTTTCCCGACGTCAGGTTTGTGTACTCATCGAGCATGGCGGGGTGGTTGGCGAGCTGTCGCAGACGGGTTAGCGCTGAAAGAATATTGATGGTTGACGATTTAGGTTTACTCTGTTCCAGGGAGTCAAGTATCAACCTTCTGGCTTTGGATTTTTCCGCCTCATAGGCTTTGTCCTGCTCGTCGGTCATTTCGCAGTAGATGATTTGCTCGGTTAGGGGGGGCAATTCCTTGGCAACCTGCTCCTTGGTGCGGCGCATTATGAGTGGCTCAATCAGTTTTTTTAGCTGTTTCTGCTTTTCGGTGTCATTCTTGCGCTCAATGGGAATGGCAAATTCCTCACGGAATACCTTTAGCCCACCTAACATTCCCCGGTTCAGGAAGTTCATTTGCGACCACAGGTCGAATAGATTATTTTCAATTGGGGTTCCGCTAAGGCACAGGCTTTTCTTTGTTTTAAGCAACAGAACGCACCTATATATTTTAGATGCAGGGTTTTTGATGGTTTGGCTTTCGTCCAGCACCACGTAGCGGAAAATAAAATCCTTGAAGAGGTCAATATCGTTCCTTATGGTGCCATACGATGTAATCACAACATGGTGCTGTTGAAAAATTTTGTGGCTCTTATCGCGTTGGGTTCCATGGTAAATGCCAACTTTAACCTGGGGCGCAAACTTTTCGAACTCCTTTTGCCAGTTGTAAATTATTGATGTAGGAGCAACAACTAGCGAACAGTGTTCAAGGCCAGTTTTAAAAGCGTTGGTTTCAAGTTCCGAGAGTAAGAGTGCAATAGTTTGTAATGTTTTTCCAAGTCCCATGTCGTCGGCTAGGCAGCCATTCAAGCCATTGTTAACCAATGTTTTTAGCCAGGCAAAACCAAGGGTTTGGTAATTGCGCAGCTTTGCCTGAAGGCTTTGGGGAAGGGCTACACCCGTGGAGTTGATGTTTTTCAGTTTTTCAGCAAAACTTGAGATGCTCTCGGTTTCTAGGCTACTGCCGGCAATAATTGTTGCCGATGCCTTGGACAGCTTAATGCTTTCGCCGTCCTCCTTGCCAAGCATAAGTATGGTTCTGTACTTGGCAAACCACTCGTCGGGTAAAATGAAAACCTGCCCATTGGGTAGGGTGAACTCGCGAATGTTCTTAACAATATGCTTGCGGAAATAAACAAAGGGGATTTCAAATTCGCCAATGCGCACCATGCCGTAAAGGTCGAACCAATCGATACTTTCGGCAAGCTTCAGGTTAAGATCAAAACCGCTTAAATAGTAGTTTGTTTGCCTAAACTTTTGCTGGATTTCGAAACCTGCGTCCAGTAAAATCTTGTAGTTGGCGTTTAGCCACTCTATCACATGGTAGTGGTCAAATTCCCCATTTTCGGGCTTTCCTGGGAAGTACTCGTTTTCGCCTACCTTGATTAGGCGCCAGGTTTTTATAAGTTGTTGTTTGATTTTTTCCTCTTTTTCTGGGTTGCGGGTTAGCCGGATAAAGGTGTATGAATTATTCCGGTGCGATAGCTTTACCTCATTAATGGCAGGCGTGTTGGCTGATATTACCTTGTTGCCATACCGGAAACTAAGCGTAAGGCAAGCGCCACCAGCTAACCGTTCTTCAAGAATCAGTATTGGTTTTGGTCTGTTTCTTTTCTCGGTAACCTCAAAGCCAACTGCCTCAACGGAATTATTCCTAATAGTATTAAGCACAAAGGTTTCCATGTATTTTTGAACTGATTGCTGGGGTACTGTAACAAACTCCCTGGTCATGTATGGCACAAACTTCCGGCCGTCGATTCCTTGTACCTTGTATATTCCGTTCGATACGCGGATAAGGCATGGTTCAACCGTTAGTAGTTCGAAGTTGCCCGGGGTTAAGGTCAAAATTTTTGAGCCATGCTGAACTTTTAGTGAATACTTAATGCCATTCTCATCGAGTTCAAACCTGAAGATAGGTGATGCAACATCGGAATAAAATGTTGCCTGTTTTTCCTTGTAAAGGCTATTGGCATAACGTTCTCTTATAAAAATTGGAATATTTGCCGATGCGGCTTTCTCTAATACCTTGCATATTCTTCGGTCAATGTAGTTCCTGATGTAGCTGTTAAGGTTTTCGTCGCTTTGAACTTTTTGTAAAAGTTCGTTGAAGGTTTTAGCATCGCGGCCAAAAAGTTTAAGCAAGCTTTTCTCTGAGATTTCCTGTATGTTTCGTATTATTTCCGACTGGTCATCGGTTATTCTATCGGAGTGAATAACAGCTGAATCGACAATTACATTCTTATCAATTTTATAGGTGTCATCGCTGATTTGACTGATAAGATAAGCACCTGCCACCAAACCCAACTCCCTGTGCCTATGCAAAGCAATCGCAAACTTGTACTGTGTATCAGTTGAATCCATTTAGGCTATTTTACTGCAATTTTAACAAAAATATGTGTGGCTTAATGTTTTTTGTATCAATTTTTAATTTCTTCGTTTTAAAACAGCATTAGGCATAGGGTTTGAATTGATTGATTTGTGTATTTTTGTATTTTGTATTCGCAACAATTTCAAATTAATATTTTCATAAACCACTTGCAATGATTAAACGAATACTTGCACTCCTAACTCTGCTAATGTTTTCCTTCATATTGTTTTCGCAGGAAGTTGAGGTTAAAATATCCAAGAACAGGGTGCGTGTCGATGGTAAAACTTACTTTGTTCATATAGTACAGCAGGGTGAAACGCTATACTCAATCAGTAAAGCATACGGAGTAAGCCAATCCGACATAGCAATAAACAATCCCGATATATACGCGGGTTTAAAAGTGGGACAGGCTCTAAAAATACCTGCCAAGGTAAAGGAAACCAAAACCGATGAGGATTATATATACCACATTGTTAAGCGTAAGGAAACCCTTTTTGGCATTTCTCGCATGTATAATGTGAGCATGGATGAAATACTACGATTAAACCCTGAAGCACAGGAAGGGCTGAAGTTTAGCCAAACCCTTCGCATCCCCAAAAAGCAGATAAGCAACATTGAGCAGGAACCCGCAGTCGATTCGTTGGAGTTCATTTTACACGAGGTGCAACCCCGCGAAGGCTTATTCGCAATTTCTAGAAAATACGGAGTTTCACCCAAGGAGATTGAGTATTACAACCACGATTTAATTAAGGATGGTTTAAAACTTGGAACAACCCTACGGATACCCAAACCCAAAACAGTTCCTATTCCCGAGGCTGTTGAAGTTATGGTAGAGGCCAATGAGGAAGATAAAATGTCGCCCTGCAATGATTACTATTCTTACGATGGTAATCCGTTTAAGGTTTCACTACTATTGCCTTTTACGCAAACCGGTAGCCAAACTCAAGCCATAGTTGATGATGCCGACCAGAAAAACTTTCATGAACCTGCAGGGCAATTATCTCAAATCTCTCAGGTGTCTTTTGAGTTCTACGAGGGATTCCTGTTAGCCCTTGATACCCTTAAAAGGTTGGGCATTTCGGTAAACCTAAATGTGTACGATACAAAGCGCTCACCGCAGGAGGTCTCTAAAATTCTGAATAGTGCTGATTTTGCAGAATCTGAATTGGTGGTTGGGCCTTACCTGTTCGATGAGATTAAGCCTGTTGCTCAATTTGCAGCCCAAAACAATATCGTATTTGTATCGCCCATTTACAGCAATAAAGAGGGGTTGGCTGATAAGCAGAATATTATTTCGGTTAGCCAAACACTTCAAAACCAGTTGGAAATATTTGTGAAGAACTTGAAGGTGGATTCCAGTAAGAATTACGTGGTGATTTATGACTCAACCATCTGGTACTCGCACAACTTAAAGCATTTCGATTCGCTTCTAACCCAAAAATTCACAAGCGAAGGTAAAACTTTCACCCGGTACTACCATAAAACTGCTGCTTACAAATCGGTTGATGTTCAGAAAAGGTTGCTGAAGATGCTAAAACGCGATACCGTAAACGTTGTGATTGTGCCTTCCGACGATGAACCGTTTGTGGCCGAAATACTTGGCAGCTTATATGCTGTAAAATCGTACTATAACCTCAACACTGAGGTGTATGGGCCCTCGCGATGGCGTAAACTTAAAAACCTACCACCCGATTACCTTTTTGCCCTGAACACTCATGTTTTATCGCCTTTCTTTGTCGATTACTCCCAAGATGCTGTGAAATCTTTTGTTGAAAAATACCGGGAGCAATTCCGTTCGGAACCAACTCAATTCTCATTCCTTGGTTACGATGTGGCTTTTTACTTTATCAGTGCGCTAAAAGAATTTGGCACTAATTTGACTCCATGTCTTTCGACCTACCGGTTAAGAACACTCCAAGCAAACTTCAATTTCAACATCGTCAATGAGGGTTATACTTTGAACTTGCATCAGTTTGTCATCAGGTATGCACCCGATTTTACCATTTCGTGTGTCTGCTATTAGTTTAAAAACAAAGTCCGTTTATCGTGAATTATCGGTTTAATTCGGGAATTACTCGTTTAGTTAACGTTGAGGGTTGGCTATCGATACTTATAAACTTCTTGCTTTCTGCATTAAAGTACTGGGCAGGTATAGTAACCGGTTCTTTGGCTCTAATTGCCGATGCCTGGCATACCCTTTCCGATTCAATCAGTTCAGTTATTCTTCTGTTAGGCATGAAGTATTCCCAAAAGCCTGCCGATAAGGCTCATCCTTTTGGACATGGACGTTCTGAACTTGTGGTTTCTTTGCTTATTGGTGCCTTACTTGCTTTTGTGGCCTTTTACTTTGCTTCAGAAGGTATAGTCAAACTCCGCGATCGGGTAGGTACCAATTATGGAACGGCTGCCATTGTAGTTACAGCTATTTCAATACTTGCGAAGGAAGGACTTGCTCAGGTAGCATTTTTTATAGGTAAACGCACAGGCTCAATTTCGGTTTCAGCCGATGGTTGGCACCACCGCAGCGATGCTCTTTCGTCGGTTATAGTGCTTGTTGGTATTTTTATTGCTAAATACTATTGGTGGATCGATGGTGTTCTCAGCATTCTAGTGGCATTGCTCATTCTTTACTCTGGTATAAAGGTTATTATTGATAGCGCAGTGTTAATTCTAGGCGAGGCCCCCTCCGATGAGCTTGTTCGAAAAGTTATGGAGATCGTCTCAAGGCAGGGTTACGAGAGAATGGAGCCACATCACTTCCATATCCATAACTATGTTATGCATCAAGAACTTACTTTTCATGTTAGATTGCCCAATCAAATGACCATTGAACAGGCTCATAGGATCATTTCATTAATTGAAGAAACTATACATTCGGAACTTGGAATTGATGCCACAATACATATTGAACCCCAAACCACTGATAAGCATTGCAAACATATTGATTAACTTTTGATAATTAAAAGGGTGTACGATTATTTACAGTATTCTCCTTAAAAGTAACAATATGATACAAAACATGCTGAAAAAATCGTTTATATAAACTAAAATAATTACATTTGCTTTTAATTCTCAATTGTTTATTCTTAAAAAATTGTGGAAATGATTGACTTGTCTCAGTACGGTATTAATTCCGTTAGGGAATTATACTATAATCCATCGTACGATTTACTTTTTGAGCATGAAACCGATCCAAATCTTGAAGGTTATGAGCGAGGTGTTGTAACCAAACTTGGCGCAGTAAATGTTGACACTGGTGTATTTACAGGCCGATCGCCCAAGGATAAGTATGTGGTTCGAGAGCCAAATACCGAAAATGACGTTTGGTGGGCCGAGCCTGGCAAAAAGGGTTCCGATAATAAGCCCATAACGCAAGAGGTATGGGAAAAGCTTAAGGAGGTAAGCGTTAAGCAGCTTAATGGCAAAAAGCTATCCGTGGTTGATGCTTACGCTGGGGCTAATGAGGATACCCGGCTGAGCGTTCGCTTTATAATGGAGGTTGCCTGGCAGGCACATTTTGTAAAAAATATGTTTATTCGCCCTTCCGATGAGGAACTCAAAAGTTTTAATCCCGACTTTGTAGTGCTTGTTGCATCCAAAACTACCAATCCGTACTGGAAGGAACAAAACCTGAATAGCGAGGTATATGTGGCTTTTCATCTTACTGAGCGAATGGCTCTGATTGGCGGCACATGGTATGGTGGAGAGTTGAAAAAGGGTATCTTCTCAGTAATGAACTTTTACCTTCCGCTAAAGGGTATTGCATCGATGCACTGCAGTGCCAATGTTGGCAAGGCTGGCGATGTGGCAATTTTCTTTGGGTTGTCAGGCACAGGCAAAACTACTCTTTCGGCTGACCCTAACCGAGCGCTTATAGGCGACGATGAGCATGGCTGGGACGATTCAGGTGTGTTTAACTTTGAAGGAGGTTGCTACGCCAAGTGTATCGACCTTGACCCACAAAAAGAACCCGAGATCTATGCGGCCATTCGGCGCGATGCCCTGCTTGAGAACCTCGATGTGGATGCCGAAGGCAATATCGATTTCCATTCAAAACGTAAAACTGAGAATACGCGTGTATCCTATCCCATTTACCATATCAGGAATATTGTTAAACCCATTTCGCGTGCCGGACATGCAAAGAATGTAATCTTCCTAACCGCCGATGCGTTTGGTGTTTTGCCCCCAGTTTCAAAGTTAACTACTAATCAAACCCAGTACCACTTTTTAAGCGGCTTTACCGCAAAACTGGCTGGAACTGAGAGGGGCGTGCTTGAGCCCCAGCCAACTTTTAGTAGCTGCTTTGGGCAGGCCTTTCTGATGTTGCACCCTACAGTTTATGCCCGGGAACTTGTTAAAAAGATGCAGCAGCACAACTCCAAGGCTTACCTTGTAAACACCGGATGGATAGGCGGAGCCTATGGCGTTGGCCGTAGAATTGATTTACCCTCAACCCGTGCCATTATCAACGCTATTCTTGATGGTAGCCTCGATGATGCGGAGTTTGATATTCTTCCAATTTTTAACCTTCAAATACCTAAGGCTTTGCCAGGTGTCGATTCCAAACTTTTGAACCCGCGTAACCAATGGTCGAATCCTGAGGATTGGGACGCAGCTGCCCGAGACCTTGCTCAAAAGTTTATTGATAACTTTAAAACCTTTACTGATAACGAGTGGGGTCAACGATTGGTTGTCGCTGGGCCTAGGATGTAACTGTTCTCCGAACAAATCATACCCCAAAATTAGTATACAACAATGGCTACCATTATGGTAGCCATTCTTACTATTGTTCAGTACTACATGTTTTGTAAGAAAGTCTTAACGTTTTTTTCAATCCTATTCAGAATTTCCTTATCGCTTTGCGCCTTTTGGAACCTGTCGCCAGTAATTTTCTCGTACAGCTCGATGTAGCGGTTCGATACCTGCTCAATAAATTCAGGGTTCATTTCAGGTACGGGTTGCCCCTCCTTTCCCTGAAAGTCATTGGCCATAAGCCACTCACGAACAAATTCCTTTGAGAGTTGGCGTTGCTCTTCGCCCTTCTCAAACCGTTCCCTGTAACCATCGAGGTAGAAGTACCGCGATGAGTCAGGAGTATGAATTTCGTCAATCAGGTAGATTTTTCCATCCTTTTTGCCAAACTCATACTTGGTGTCAACCAGAATAAGACCCATTTTCTCTGCAATCTGGGTTCCTCGTTCGAACAGCTCTAAGGTATATTTTTCTAGAAGATTGTAATCGGATTCACTCACTAATCCTTTAGCAATTATCTCTTCGCGCGAAATGTCCTCATCGTGCCCCTCTTCGGCTTTGGTGGTAGGAGTTATAATAGGTTTTGGGAATTTTTGATGTTCCTTCATGCCTTCGGGTAGGGAAACGCCGCATAGTGTGCGCTTGCCCGATTTGTACTCACGCCAAGCATGTCCCGTAAGGTAACCGCGCACCACCATTTCAACTTTGAAGGGTTCGCAGAAGTGTCCAACTGTTACCATTGGATCGGGTGAGCCAATTTCCCAGTTAGGAACAATATCAGCAGTTGCGTCAAGGAATTTATTGGCAATTTGGTTGAGTGCTTGACCCTTAAATGGAATTCCTTTTGGCAAAATTACATCAAAGGCCGATATCCTATCGGTTACTACCATAACAAGAAACTGGTTGTTGATGTTGTACACGTCGCGAACCTTCCCATGGTACACTGAAACCTGTCCAGGAAATTTAAAATCGGTGCGGGTGATTACTTTCATCTTTTTTGATATTATTTGGTTTGATTATCATCACTTTTCGCATCGATTTGCTTGTCGGGTTTATCCTTGGCTTCCTCAAATGCGTCCACTATGTATTTCACCAGTTTGTGGCGGATAATATCGCGGGTATCAAAGTAAATTATTGTAATATCTTTTATTCCCACCAGGAGTTTTATTGCTTTTACCAAGCCTGAGTCATCCTTGTTGGGTAAGTCAATTTGCGTAATATCGCCTGTTACAATGAACTTTGCGTTGCTTCCCATTCGGGTAAGAAACATTTTCAACTGGCTAAGAGTGGTATTTTGAGCTTCGTCAAGTATAACAAAGGCATTGTCGAGCGTTCGACCGCGCATGTAAGCAAGCGGAGCAATCTGAACCGTGCCATCTTCCATGAACTCCTGGAGTTTCTTTGGGGGAATCATGTCGTGTAGGGCATCGTAAAGGGGTTGCAGGTATGGGTCAAGTTTTTCCTTCATATCGCCAGGCAAAAAGCCCAAACGCTCGCCAGCTTCAACGGCTGGGCGGGTCAATATAATGCGTTTTACCTCTTTGTTGCGGAGTGCTCTTACCGCTAGCGCAATAGCTGTATATGTTTTCCCCGATCCAGCCGGGCCAATGGCAAAAATCAAATCGTTACTTTCATACATCTCCACAAGCCTGCGCTGATTAACCGTTCGTGCTTTTACTATTTTGCCATGGTTGCCGTAAACCAGCACATCGGTTATGTCCTCTTCTGCCTTTTCTATCGATTCAGGATTGTTTTGTAGTATATCCTTTATATTGGTTTCGCTTAAATACCCATACCTGATGTGAAAGTCAATCATGGCATGAACCTTCTGATCCAAGTCCTCTATTAGCTGCTCATCGCCAACAGCCTTAATGGTGTTTCCTCTTCCGATGATTTTTAGTTTGGGGTAGTGCTTGGCTATTAAATCGAAGCGGGTGTTGTTAACCCCATATAGCACCAAGGGGTCAATCCCTTCAATAATGATAGTTCTCTCGCCTGCTGCCATCAATGCCTATTAGGTTATGTATGCAAAGATAATTTAAAAACCGCCAAATTTTACTGTTGCAGAAGTAAGATATCAAAAAATACTAACAGCTAATTGGTTGGTAAGTTTAGTAGGTTAAATGCAAAAATTATTAATTTTCTGGTTTACTTTTGTAATGAATTTTGGTTTCTTAAATGGCAGCAATCAATACCCGTTTTGTTACCCTTACTACCGATTGGGGCAACCAGGATTTTTACCTTGGGATGCTCTCCGGTAAGTTGTATTCTATTTCGCCCGACATAAAGCTTGTGGAGTTAAGCCACAAAGTACCTGCATTTAATTACATGCATGCGGCATTTCTGATAAAGCATTCCTTTAGCCATTTCCCTAAAGGTTCAATTCATATCTGCATGGTGAATAGCGATACTTCGGACAATATGCGCATGCTTTTTTTTGAATATCAGGGACATTATTTTATCACACCTGACAATGGAACCATCTCGTTAATTGCTGATGTTTTGCCCGATGTAGTACGTGCCATTCCCGTTGACGAAGTCCGAAGTTTTGGCTCAATGGATTCCGTTGCTTTAGCTTTGGAGGTACTGCTTTCCGAAAATGGCCAAGCTGATTTCGCCATTGAAGCATCTGGTATTAAACGGTTTACACCAATTCGGCCAGTTCCAGAGAGCGATGGTATTACTGGAAGCGTTATCTATATCGATTCATACTTTAATGCAATAACCAACATCACTCGCGATTATTTTGAAACTATTCGAAAGTCACGCAGGTACTCCATCTATGTTCATCGATACTCAAATGGCATAAGTAAGTTATGCAATTCCTACAAAGATGCTGAAAAGGGCGATTTGCTTGCACTTTTCAACTCCTTGGATTTGCTCGAGATTGCTGTTCGCGAGGGTTTTGCCGCTCAAATGTATAACCTCTCTGTTGGCTCAAATATAATGGTTCGTTTTTACGACGATAAAATTTTACGGTGATGAATGATAGTGATAGAAAGCAACGTGCAAGCGAAGCTTTTCAAAGATTAATCGGAATTATGGACGACCTGCGCGCCAAATGTCCCTGGGATAGGGAGCAAACATTTGAATCAATCCGTCCATTAACCATAGAGGAAACCTATGAACTTTCCGAGGGAATTCTGGAAAAGGATTACAATCTAATCCGAAAGGAACTCGGCGATTTGCTATTGCATATAGTTTTCTACTCTAAAATTGCTGAGGAGGACAACAGGTTTGATATTGTTGATGTTATAAACTCATTGTGCGACAAGCTTGTATACCGTCATCCGCACATTTACGGCGAGGTAAAGGTTAACGATGCTGGTCAGGTAGTTGAGAATTGGGAACAGCTCAAAATTATGGAGAAGGATGGCAATAAAACAGTTCTTTCTGGTGTCCCAACGGCTTTGCCTGCACTTATAAAGGCTAACCGCATTCAGGAAAAGGTTCGTGCTGTCGGGTTCGACTGGGATGCTCGTTCCCAGGTTTGGGATAAGGTTCAGGAAGAACTTAACGAACTCAGACATGAGGTTGAGGTTACCCAATCGCACGATGACATTGAAAAGGAGTTTGGCGATTTGCTTTTCTCGGTGGTGAATGCAGCCCGGCTTTACGGGATTGACCCTGAAACCGCATTGGAGCGAACAAACCGGAAATTCATAAGGCGATTTGCATACCTTGAGCAAAAAACCATTAAACAAGGGCGTTTGCTTAAGGATATGACTCTCGATGAAATGAACAAGATTTGGGAAGAAGCTAAAAGGTTCGATTAACATTCAATAAAAATGTTCCTATACCTTGTTCGGAAATTGTTTTACACCTTTCTGGTAATTTTTGGCGTTGCCAGTCTGGTTTTCATTCTTTTCAACCTTATACCTGGCGACCCTGCTCGCATGGTTCTTGGGCAACGAACCGATTCGCTATCGGTTAAGGCAGCACGTGCCGATTTAGGCCTCGATCTACCGGTTTGGAAGCAATACTTTAAGTATTTGAACGATATTTCACCACTGTCGGTGCATAATCCATGTAATAGGAAAAGTTCCATTTACCTCGATACGCTAATTTATGGGAAAACCATAGTGTTAAGCAAAATGTCGTCCACCAGGGTATTAGTCGCAAAGCAGCCATACCTTCGACGTTCATACCAAAGCCGTCAACCTGTCTCTTCGGTTGTAATCTCAACTATGCCCAATACATTCTATCTTGCACTGGTAGCAATTGTATTTGCAACAATTGTTGGAATTGCAATGGGGATAACTGCCGCCATTTACAAGGATAGCTTTTGGGATAGGTTGCTGCTTGTTAATTCTGCGCTTGGAATGGCTTTGCCCTCATTCTTTGCTGCCATACTAATAGGTTGGCTTTTTGCCATTGTGCTTGGCAAGTATACCGGACTAAACCTTACCGGTAACCTTTGGGAAGTTGATGATTTTGGGGAAGGAATCCATCTTAAGTGGCAAAATATAATTTTGCCTGCACTAACCCTTGGTTTAAGACCACTTGGTATAATTACACAGCTAATGCGCAGCTCGTTGCTGGAAACATTAAGCCAGGACTATATCAGAACTGCTAAAGCTAAGGGATTGCCAAAACGGAAGGTGATTTTTAAATATGCTCTTCGCAATTCCCTAAACCCAGTTGTAACATCCATTTCGGGTTGGTTTGCCTCACTGATGGCAGGTGTTGTTTTTGTAGAGTATATCTTTAGCTGGAAAGGGCTTGGCTATGTTATGGTAAATGCGCTTAACAGCTACGATGTGCCCCTTGTAATTGGTTGTGTTCTTACTGTTGCCGTAATTTTTAGCATGGTTAACCTGTTGGTCGATATACTTTATGGTGTTCTTGACCCGAGGGTACGAATTGGCTGAGGTCTCGGAAATTTGTTGTAAATTTGATTGCGAAAGGTTAATTAATGCTTGAATGCTTATACATAATTTAAATCGATTGCGATGAGAAGAAAAATTGTTGCCGGGAACTGGAAGATGAATACTTTGCCTTCCGAAGGTTTGGCTCTTGCCAAGGATGTTATAGCAAAATCAGCCGAGGTTTCAAGCGGTGTTGAGTTGGTTGTTATCCCTCCATTCACCCACTTAAACGAGGTAACAAAACTTGCCAGCGGAACCCGTGTTGCAGTGGGAGCCCAGAATTGCGCCCGTTGGCAATCGGGTGCTTATACCGGCGAGGTGTCCGCTGCCATGCTTGGCGCTATGGGTGTTGAGTATGTAATTATCGGACATTCCGAGAGGCGCGAATACTTTGACGAAACCAATACACAACTTTACGAAAAGATTAAGTTAGCCCTTTCAAACAATCTGATGCCAATTTTTTGCTGTGGCGAGATACTGGATGAACGCGAAGCCAATCAGCATTTTCAGGTTGTTCAGCAACAGGTTGAGGAATCGCTATTTGGGCTCGATGAGCAAAATATTAAGCAGGTTGTTATTGCTTACGAACCCGTTTGGGCAATAGGTACTGGCAAAACCGCCACTGCCGAGCAGGCACAGGAAATGCAGGCCTACATCCGTAAGCTGCTTGCTGGTAAGTATGGTTCTCAGGTTGCTGATTCTATTAGCATCCTTTATGGAGGTAGTTGTAAACCGTCTAATGCAGCTGAAATTTTTGCAAAACCCGATGTTGATGGCGGATTGATAGGGGGTGCTTCACTGATAGCTGCCGATTTTATTGCCATTGCAAAATCGTTTTAGGATGAGTTACACTGAACTCAAGATAAGGATCAACCCATACACCACCCAAAAGGCTGAATTTCTCATTGCCCAACTTGCCGAGTTGGGCTTTGAGAGCTTCATGGAAAATGAACCCGAACTACTGGCATACATTAGTACTGCAACTCTAAAAAAATTACCTGCCGATTTTATTGGCCTTATTGAGTTGCCTGAGGGTGTAAGAATTGATTATGAGCTGAACAGCATTGCCGATAAGAACTGGAACGAGGTGTGGGAATCGAACTTTGAGCCAATCATTGTCGATAACAGGTGTTTGGTTAAGGCATCGTTCCATACCGATACTCCCAAAACCGATTACGAGATTTTAATAGACCCTAAGATGTCGTTTGGCACGGGTCACCACCAAACCACACACATGATGATTGAGGCGCTGCTCAACCATCAGGTTGAGGGGCTTACCGTTCTCGACATGGGTTGTGGAACTGGTGTGCTTGCCATTCTTGCTGAAATGCACGGAGCGCAAAGCATTGTGGCTATCGATAACGATGAATGGGCTTACCGCAACACGCTGGAAAACATTGATAATAATAGCTGTAAACGCATCACGGCCTATTTAGGCGATGCTGGCCTACTTAAAGGCATGTCATTCGATTTAATTCTTGCCAATATCAACCTTAACATCCTTTTAGCCGATATGGATGCCTACGTTAGCAGCCTTAAGCGTGGTGGATCAATATTCATGAGTGGCATTTTAAACGATGATGTCGAAACGCTCAGGAATGCTGCCGAAAAGGTAGGCTTATCGCTTTGTGAGGTTAAATATAAGGATAACTGGGCAATGGTTGCTTTCCGAAAGTAATATAAAATGCAATATTGCTAACCCGATGGCTAAAACAAAATCGTACAGGGGATTTTTGATAACCATTTTGTTACTAGTACCCTTTGCACTTAGTCTTCTATATGCCAATTACCTGCACCAGGGCAAAAAGTTTTCCGGTCAGGTACTTCTTTTCCCTGCTGAACTCAATTCGCTTGTGAGCGATAAGGTAAAAGAACAGGAAGAGTTTTTTCTGAAAGGATTCCCAGTGTTTTGGCTTTCCGATACTATTGAAACATCACAAAAAGAGGCGATTATTAGCACAGCCAACCAGATTCTCGATGTGCTGCCTGACGATAAGTCGTACATACTCAGCTATGTAAAACTTATAGCAAGTTTTTACCGAAACCAGTATGCAAAAAATCAGTTCGATACCTGGTTCAGTTACTTAAACAAGGCTTTGGCTGATGGAATTATTAAATCCGATAATCTTCGAACATTAATTCGTTTTTCTGATTCGCTTATCGATAGTTCCTATGTTTCAATAAGCACTTCTCATTCATGGAAGGTTTTGCCAACAAACGCTTATGTTTTTGCTTTGAATAACAATGAGTTATATGTTAGTTTTCAGAATGTCAACCTAATTTGCAGGAACAATCGCACCGATAGTATTTTTATTCGAGAAACCTCAGGTCGCTTAGATCTAATCAAGCAGTCATGGGAGGGGAAGAGCGGTAAGGTTACATGGACGCGCTCAAAATTCGACGAATCAAAAATCTTTGTGACACTTAATAAATACAAAATCGATCTTAAGCGAAGTGAATATGTAGCCGATTCTGTATCGTTAAATTACCCCGAGTATTTCATGAAACCCATACTTGGCCGAATGGTCGATAAGGTTACACCTATTTACCAGTCGGGCATAGTTGATTACCCTGAGTTTAACCCGTACCAGAAATGGTTTGAGGTTAAGAATATCTTTAAGGATATTGATTATTCAGGTAACTTCCGTATAAACGGTTCAAAGCTGGTTGGTATTAGCCCCGATGGGAGCTTGGCTAAGGTTAGTATTTACCGAAAGGGTAAACCCTTTATGGTGGCCGAAGGCCGAATTGTTCTTATTGAGCAATCGCGCTTAAGTGCCGATAAGGCTAAAGTTGTTTTTTACATCGAACAGGATTCCATTTACCATAATGGATTATCGTTTGCATATCTTAATTCTAACAGAACGGTACTAGTAAACCCCACCGATAGGTTGACCACCCAAAGCCCTTTTTACAGCTCATACCACAAGATCAACCTATGGTCCAACCAGTTAACCTGGAATATTGAAAAGGATGAAATTACCTTTGGGAGCAGGCCTGGCGCATCCATATCAAAGGCTGAGTTTGAGTCCGAAAACTTTTTCAATCAGGATCTGTTCGATAGCATGATTGATGCCAGCCAGTTTCATCCAGTGCTTACAGTTTGGAACTATACCCGAAGAATCAAAAGTAATACCTTTTTGGCATCCGATTTGGCCGTGCATGTGCGCAGAGCGCCTGAGGAGGTTAAAATTGCCATGATGCATTTGGCCAAGTTGGGGTATGTGCTTTACAATTTTGAAACCGATGTGGTGACCATTACTGAAAAGTTGAGGTATAATGTTTTTGCCCGTTTTGGCCGTACCGATTTTGATGTTATTCGATTTCAATCAACTACACCCGGTACTCAACCCAATGCTCGTCTCGATTTAAATAGCTTAAATCTGGCCATTGAGGGGGTAAACTATATCTCTGTCAGTGATTCCAAAAATGTATTTATTTCCCCCCACAAGAAAAGCATAACCTTTCAGAAAAACAGGAATTTTGAGTTTGGGGGTAGCATTAGGGCAGGTTTGTTTACCTTTTACGGTAAGGCATTCAGGTTTGATTATTCACAGTTTAAAATTGAGTTGAATAAAGTTGATTCGTTGATTATTGATTACCAAACCGATTACCGCGATAACTATGGCCGTAGGCTTTTACAGGAGGTTGCCAATGCACTTCACAACATCTCTGGTAATATACTTATCGATAAACCTAACAATAAGTCGGGGAGGGAGTATAACCCACAGTACCCCATATTTAACTGTACCAGCAAGTCGTACGTTTACTATGATGCTTCCTACATTTACGGAGGGGTTTACAAACGCGATTCTTTCTACTTCGAAATTCAGCCTTTTGTTTACCAGAACATGGATAATTTTGAAAAGGCCGATATGAATTTCAAGGGAATTCTTTATTCCGGGAACATACTTGCCCCAGTTGAGGAAACCCTTCGCATTCGTCCCGATAACTCCCTAGGGTTTATTACCCCTACACCCCCTGAAGGAATGGCTGTTTACAAAGGCAAAGGTAGGGTTTACAATAAAATTGACCTGAGTAATCAGGGGCTTTTTGTAAATGGTAGCATCGATTACATTACTTCTACTACACAATCCGATAAAATGATGCTTTTCCCCGATTCAATGGTTACTGTATCAACAAGCTTTGCCATTGCTAAAAGAGAAATGGGGATAGAGTTTCCTAATGTAAAAGGGGAAAAGCATAGCATCAAGTGGTTGCCAAAGGCCGATAGGATGTTTATCTCAAAAGGCGAAAAACCGTTTGTGATGTACGATAGCTTGGCAACCTTTAGTGGAAACCTATTGCTCCATCCGCTCGGACTTACTGGTGGCGGTTTGTTGAAAATACCCAATGGGAAGTTGAATTCATCGCTATTTGAGTATTCGTCAAACTCATTCGCATCTAATGAATCTTCGCTTACAATATTTAAAACCAATACCGATAGTGTTGCTCTTGCCACTTCAAAGGTAAAAGGCACTGTCAATTTTGCCAGTATGCTTGGCGAGTTCAGCAAGGTTGATAAAAGCATTTTTGCATCGCTCGATGCCCTGAGGTATAGCTCCTACCACGATCGCTTTAAGTGGGATCTTACGAGGTACAAGGTTTATTTTGATACTCCATTGGTGCAGGAGGATGTGCTGGCTGGTAAATTTAGGGTTAGCGGTATGATTGATCGGGATAGCATCCCAAGGGGTAATTTATTTTATAGCACCAAGTACGACGAGGATTCTCTTTACTTCTTTTCACCCAAGGCGGTTTACAATACCCAACGAATTCATTTGTTATCCGAAAGTGTCAGGTACATCGTAACAGCCGATGCTACGGTGTTCCCACATAAGAAAAAGGTTGAGGTTGATGCAGTTAATCGCATGTATAAACTTTCCCGTGCACTTATTCGTGCAAATAATACTACTGCTTATCATACTCTTCGCGATGCCGAAATTAAGATTAACGGTCGTAAAAGTTATGGAGGTTCGGCTTACTACGATTATGTAGATGAGCGCGATTCAGTTCAAGCCATCTACTTCCCAAAGGTTTACTCCGACAACAACATGCATACTTATGCCGAAGGCACACTAACTGAACCCGATAGTTTTATGTTGAGCCCTAATTTTGCGTACATTGGCAATGTTAGCCTTAGTGCACCTGAAAAGTACCTTTTCTTTAAGGGAGGGGCAAAACCCATTTACGCCTGTCCGGGAACCATAGGTCAGTGGGTACGATTTGAATCGCAGATCAACCCCAAACGGGTTTTAATCCCCATTGGGCCTGATCCTCGTAACATGAACCTTCATCGCTTGATTAGCGGAACTGCCATTGCCGAGGATTCTTTAAAATTGTATGGTGGTCTTTTGCGCAGTCGTAAATTCTGGGAGGATTCATCGCTGGTAACTGCAACGGGATTCATGGAGTTCAACAATAAAAACCGCCGTTTTACCATAGCACCACAGTACAAGCTAGATAATCCTGATACATGCGGCAATAGTGTAAGCCTCCAAAAAGATTTCTGCTGGGCTTTTGGTGAGGGCAACGTGCGGTTACCCCTGAAGTTAGGCCATGTTACTTCGCAGGTTTACGGTAGCGTTACTCATAAGCTGGAGAAAAACGAGGCGACTATCGATGCCATCATCAAACTCAATTTCCTTTTTAACCAAAAATCCCTTGAGGCCATGGCCACTCAGCTCAGTGGCGCTATTACTCTCGATAAGGTTGATTTAAGCCGTAAGCTTTACCGCAAAATGCTTTACGATTGGCTTACACCCAAGGAATTGCCCGAGGCATTAAATCAGCTTTCGCTTTTTGGTTCATTCACACAAGTGCCCAAAAGCTTGGAGAGTACTATTACACTTTCCGAAGTCAAGTTGAGGTGGGATCCTCACTATAAATCGTTTGTGTCAATCGGGAAAATTGGAGTGGGAACCGTTGGTAATATTCAGGTAAACCGTTTTGTAAATGGGTTCATTGAGTACTACAAGGGACGTTTTAACGATAGGTTAATCCTTTACATCCATATTAGCGACAACGAGTATTACTCCTTTTACTATGCCAATGGGGTACTGTTTGTTAACGCTACCAACCCTGAGTTCTATAACCCCATTGCCTCCCAAAAATCGAGTGAGCGTAGGGTGAAAGCCAAAAAAGGAAGCATGGGTTTTAGGTATATGATTGGTTCAAAGCGTGAGCTTAACAAGGCTCAACTCCGTTACAAGGAATTAGTTTATGGCATAAAATCGGATAATGAAACAGAATCAGACGATGAGGAAAAGGTAAAACTTGAAAACGATTAAGTTGCTAAACGCCCCTTTTCTTCTCCCAAACCTCCAAATCAAATATATTTGATCCTTCAATTTTTAGGCGAATTGCGGTTTTTACGTGATGAAAGCCGCTATTACCCGCTGCACCCGGATTTATATATAAAATATCACTTTGCTTATCGTATTTAACTCGCAGGATATGGCTATGTCCGCATACTAAAATTTTCACCTTGTTTTCTTTAAGGATTTCCCGAACTTTTTGATTGTAACGACCAGGTGTACCCGCAATATGGGTAATCAGTATGTTAACATTTTCTGTTGTAAACAGCTGCATTTCGGGGTACACCACTCGGGTTTTGTAATCATCAATATTGCCGTGAACGGCTCGTAATGGCTTAAACTCCGCAATTTTATCAGCTAATTCAAGTGAACCTATGTCGCCCGCATGCCAAATTTCATCGCAAATTGAGTAAAAGTCGGTAAGCCCTTCGTCCCAGTGCCCATGTGTATCCGATAGGATGCCAATGGTTTTCATGGTTTTATTCTTAAATTTGCCATTCAAAGTTACACACTTCAGCCTAAACTGTAAATTTGCATCAGTGCTGTTCAAATAAATCAAGCACATGTGGTATTTATTTTTTTATCAATCTGTACACCATTTGCAGAAGGAAATTTAACCATTAATGGGTTTATACGATGTTTCGTTATGTTCAATTTGGCAAAAACAATTGAGTTCTTTAACCTTAAATCTTGAATCTTAAATCTTGAATCCATGCAAATATTTTATGCCCCCAATATCGATGGGTTGGAGTATCAACTCCCCGAGGACGAGTCGAAGCATTGCATTCGGGTGCTGAGGATGCAGATTGGCGATGAACTATACCTTACCGATGGCTGCGGAAATCTGCATACCGCACGTATTGTTGATGATAACTCTAAGCGTTGTCTTGTGCAAGTTGTATCAACTCAGCATGAGTTCAGTAAACGACCTTTTAATCTGCATATCGCCATTGCTCCAACCAAAAACATCGATAGGTTCGAGTGGTTTCTGGAAAAGGCCACCGAGATTGGTGTTGATACCATTACCCCTTTGCTGTGCGAACGTTCGGAACGAAAGGAGATAAAAGTTGATAGGCTTCAGAAAGTTGCTGTAGCGGCTATGAAGCAGTCCGTAAAAGCCTATCTACCAATTGTTAATGAGATTCAACCGTTTAAAGAATTCATCAAATCTAATCAGTCCGATATAAAGGCCATTGCCCATTGCAACAGTTGGGATTTAGAGCCGTTTCAAAAGGTAATCCAAGCGGGTAGGAGTCTCCTTATCCTGATTGGCCCTGAGGGCGATTTTTCACCCACAGAGGTTAGCCTTGCCATTAGCAATGGGTTCCATGAGGTTAGCCTAAGCACTTCGCGCTTAAGAACGGAAACGGCAGGCATTGTAGCCTGCCATACTGCAAACCTAGCCAATGGTGTATAACCTTAACCCACAAACAAATCGAGAACATTATGTGCCTTGCTCATCGGAACTTGGTAAAATTCCGTGTATTTGCATCCTATACAAGTAAAGGTTGTAAATTTTTGATTCTGAACGTTAAAAAGTTTTGCTGCAACACTCCCAGCCATAAAAACTTCGCCCATTTCAAAGTCTTTACATCCACATTTTGGACATGGCTGTTTGGCTCTAACCCTTTTAGTTTTCATCGCTTTTGTTCCCCTTATCCTTAAATGTTGATTTTTTAAGCCTTCCGGCTTTTCGGAGGGCTTGGTCAATAATCCATTTAATTTGCCCATTGGTACTACGAAATTCGTCTGCTGCCCATTTCTCCAGGGCAGCAAACTTTTCGGGATCGATTCGCAGCACAAATGTCTTCTTTTGGCCCATGGCTGATTACTGGTGAAGCGTTCCGGCATTTACAACAGGTCTTGCCGATTCATCGGAGCACAGAACCACCATTAGGTTACTTACCATGGCAGCCTTTTTCTCTTCGTCAAGGTCAACTATCTGTTTTTGCGAGAGCTGTTCGAGTGCCATTTGAACCATTCCTACAGCACCCTCTACAATTTTGCTCCGGGCTGCCACTACTGCCGTTGCTTGCTGGCGGCGCAGCATGGCCCCTGCAATCTCCGATGCGTAAGCAATATAGTTTATTCTGGCTTCAATCACTTGGATGCCAGCAATGTTAAGCCTTTCAATCAGTTCGTTCTCTAATTTGTGGTTTACCACCTCGCCTCCGGCGCGAAGGGTAATTTCTTCCTGCTCGTGTTCAAAGTTATCGTAAGGAAACATTCCGGCTAATTTGCGGAGTGCAGCATCGCTCTGCACCACCACAAAGTGTTCATACTCATCAACCTCAAATGATGCCTTGTAGGTATCCTTTACGCGCCAAACTAGCACCAATCCAATCATTATGGGGTTGCCAACCTTGTCGTTAACCTTTATGGGTTCGCTGTTAAAGTTTCGCGCTCTGAGCGAAATCCGTTTTTTTAGGTAGAATGGGTTTGTCCAGAAGAATCCGTTGCGTTTAATAGTTCCCATGTACTTACCAAATAGTATCAGCACCGCCGATTCGTTTGGGTTTACCACTATAAATCCTGGCATAATAAGGACTATTGGCAAAAAGCCTAGAGCAAACCATGGTGATTCGGTTACAACAAGTAGGCCAACGGTTGCTATAACTAGCAGAAGCCATACTACCAGCATTAGGTAGCCCGATTTGGGATGAAATTCCTTTTGCATAACTGTATTTATTAAAATGATATTAAAATGATATTTCAAATATATTATTGATTTTATAGAATGTCACTAAAAAAGGCCGATTTTTTTTTCGGCCTTATTCTTTAATCTTAGCTAATAGTTGATAGAATTGTTTTTCGGGTGCCGATGGTGTTACCCTTTCAAGTTTGCTCAGGTAATCCGTTAAGTACCATTCGATTTCACTTTGTACTTTTACATTAAATACCTCAGCGTCTTTGTGTGATGCCTTGTTCCTGAATTTACTATCAACATTTTTGTTTAGCACTGCGTAAATATTAATCATAGGCAAATTGGTTGATTGGTTTCAATATCAAAACGTAGGTATATGTAAGGTATTGTATAAAACTGGGGAAAAATTATGCAAAGTGATATTCAATGTCGCTTAAATAAAAACAGCCCTCCACCTGTCATCCGAGGGTAACTAAGGATCACTTGAATAGTGTGCAGTGTTCAGTATTCAGTGTACAGGTGTGTTTAGTGTTTAGTGTTTGGCTGGCGGTATATCAGCGCGTATCAACTCATTCTGTGCTTTCTGCGTTTACTATCAATAATTAGCTATCAACATAATAATTATCAAAGTGTTACGCAGGGTTTACACGATGTTTCACAGTGTAAATCAGTATTATCGGCGTCATCTGTGTTCCATTATGCTTCACGAATAATGAACAACGTTTCCATCCCCGCAGGGGCTTAACATTTACAAATGTTGACGCGCACGCCTTCAGACGCGTGCATTAATAGCCCTGTAAGGGCGAACCACGTTAATCTTGAGATTATTCCCAGCGATGCTTCCGTTCCGGGTTGGCCATTCGTACAATTTTAGGAAAAAACTTGGCGAGCACTTCAACCAAGTCCGACTGGTACCCCATTACGGTTTCGATATCCTTATACGCCATGGGTACTTCATCGAGTCCTCCTCCAATAAGTTTTACGCCCCATTTGTCGAGTACAAACTTAAGGTCGGATTGGGTGAACGATTGCATGGCCTTGCTTCTCGACAAACGTCGGCCTGCTCCATGCGATGCCGATGAGAGAAAGTTCGCATTGCCCTTCCCCTTCACAATAAATGCCGGATGAACCATTGAGCCTGGGATAATACCAAGCGAATTGGGGTGAGCAGGTGTAGCACCCTTGCGGTGAACTATGGCTTTTCGGCCATCGGAAAGGGTTTCAGCCCAAGCAAAGTTGTGGTGGTTTTCAATCATTTTAAGGGGATGCTCATTGAGTTCACGGGCAACCTTTGCATGGATCTCATTGTGGTTAGCCGATGCGTAATCGCCAGCTAAATTCATGGCAAGCCAGTATTCCTGCCCTACCTGGCTGTTCAAATCGAGCCAGGCCAAATGCCGGGTCTTACCGGGTAGTTTCACCTTACTCATGGCAAGTTTTGAGTAGTGAAGCGCAATTTCGCTCCCAAAACCCCTTGATCCTGAGTGGGATAGTAAGGCCAAGTAGTTGCCGGGTTCAATTCCAAGCAACGGGTCGAACTCGGTGATGCGCAATTCTCCCCATTCCACAAAGTGGTTGCCACCACCCGATGTGCCCAATTGGCTGTAAGCCAAATCACGGAACTGCTTAATCACTTTTGTTGCCGACCACTCCTTTCGATCGAAAAGCGATGTGTCGAGGTGATTTTTATTCTTGCTTCCCACCCCAAAGATGGTTGTTCTTAGCAGAATTTGGCTTAACATCTCACTTTTAGTGCTTAGAATTTCAGGCTTAATGGGAAAAACCGACATGCACA